>JAGVUU010000229.1 GCA_019136105.1 Gammaproteobacteria bacterium | reverse complement strand
ACGCCGAAAAAGCCGGGGTCCTCCCCGGCTTTTTCGAAGCGCGCGAGACCAGGACAGGAAACTCAGCCTCTAAGCCGCGGTCGTCGACCCCGGACAGTCGACGTTACTCGTGCCTCCGGCTCGCGAGGTCGCGGTGCCGGATCAGCGCGCGGCCGTACCGCCCGTCGAAGTGCTTCGCGAGCCTCTCAGCGAGGTACACCGAGCGGTGCTGGCCGCCCGTGCAGCCGACCGCGATCGTGAGGTAGCTGCGGTTCGAGCGCACCAGCGACGGCAGCCAGCGCTCGAGGAAATTCGTGATGTCGGCGAGGAACTGCGTGGCCTCTTCGTGCCGCGACATGAATTGCGCGACGGCCTCGTCGCGGCCAGTGCAGTCGCGCAGTGACGGTTCCCAATAGGGGTTCGGCAGCGCGCGCGCGTCGAACACGAAGTCGGCGTCGTCGGGTACGCCGTGGCGGTACGCGAACGACTGGAACAGCAGCGAAGGCCCGGTCTTGCGCTCGACCACGCGCTCGCGGATGAGCTCGCGCAGTTCATGCACCGACAGGCGCGTGGTATCCACGGTCAGGTCGGCGGCGTTCGCGACCGGCACGAGCAGCCGCTCCTCCTGCTCGAGGGCTTCCTGCAGGCCAAGCCCGGACCGGCTGAGCGGGTGGCGGCGTCGCGTCTCGCTGAAGCGCTTCAACAGCGTGTCGTTGTCGGCGCGCAGAAACAGCACGTCGCATTCGATGCCGCTGCGCCGCAACTCGGCCACGAGCCGCGGCACGTCCGCGAGGTCCTCGGGCCGGTTGCGGGCATCGACGCCCACTGCCGTATTGCGGTAGGCGGGCTCGCTGGTGCGGACCGTGTACGCGATGAATCCCGGCAGCAGCCCCGCGGGAATGTTGTCCACGCAGTAAAATTCGAGATCCTCGAGCATGGCGAGCGCCACGCTCTTGCCGGATCCCGACAGGCCGCTGACGATGATCAGTCGCACGTGTCCGCCTCGTCGTCAGGCCGGCGCGTAGCCGTGCTTCTGCGCCTCGATCGCGTGGTGGTCGCGCAGCCGTTCCTTGTGCTTGCGCACCCGCCGGTCGAGCTTGTCCGCCAGCGCGTCGATGGCGGCGTACATGTCGTCCGCCTCGGCGGCGGCATGGATGTCGGGGCCGCGCACGGACACCGTCGACTCGGCGCGATGGCGCAGCTTGTCCACCGTCAGCACGCAGTGCACCTCGATGACGCGGTCGAACCGCCTCAGGATGCGCGACAGCTTGCGCTCGGCGTAGCTGCGCAGGGCCGGGGTGACGTCGACGTGATGTCCGCTCAAGTTCACACGCATCGTCTTCTCCTCCTGGACGGTTGGGGCTTCTGCTTGTTCGACGGGAAAGCGGGGTTCGAGTTCCTCGTGATCAGGCGCGGGCACGCGCCACCGCGTGGCGCCGCTCGCTGGACGAGGCGAGGCCCATGGCCTCGCGGTACTTGGCCACCGTGCGCCGCGCTACCTTGACGCCCTCGCGCGACAGGATCTCGGCCAGTTGCGCATCGCTCAGGGCCTTGCCGGGTTCTTCGTCGGCGATCAGCTTGCGGATGCGCGCCCGGATCGCGACCGACGAGACGTCTTCGCCGTCGGCGCCGGAGACGTGGCTCGAGAAGAAATAGCGGAATTCGTAGATGCCGCGAGGCGTGTGCATGTACTTGCCGGTGGTGACGCGCGAGATCGTGGACTCGTGCATGCTCACCGCCTCGGCGACGTCGCGCAGGATCATCGGCTGCATCGCCTCGTCGCCCTTCTCGAGGAAGGCCGCCTGCCGCTGCACGATGGAGCGCGCCACCTTGAGCAGCGTGTCGTTGCGGATCTCGAGGCTGCGGATCAGCCAGCGGGCTTCCTGCAGCTGCGCGCGCAGGGTGGCGTAATCCGCGGACCGCGACACCAGGCTGGCGTACCCCTGGTTGACCTTGAGGCGCGGCACCGAGGCCGGGTTGATCTCGACGGACCAGCCCTGGTCGGTGCGGCGCACGAACACGTCGGGGACGATGTACTCGGGCTGCGAGCCCTCGAAAGCCGAGCCGGGGCGTGGGTTGCACGCGCGGATCAACGCAAGCGCGGTGAGCAACGAGTCCTCGTCGGCATCGCAGGTGCGGCGCAGCTCGGCCGTATCGCGGTCGGCGACCGCCTGCAGGTGGTCGTGGGCGATGCGCAGCGCCAGATCGCGCCCGGGCGTTTCCGGGTCGAGCTGCGTGAGCTGCAGGCAGATGCATTCCGCCGCCGAGCGCGCACCGACCCCGGTGGGGTCGAGCGTCTGCACGAAGGCGAGGACCTGCTCGACGTCCTCCTCGCTCACCGGCAGGTCGGCGCTCAGGCTGCGCGCGATGTCGGCGACCGATTCGGTGAGGTAGCCGTCGTCGTTCAACGCGTCAACGATCGCCTCGCCGATCCACACCTGGCGCGGATCGAGCTTGCTCACCTCGAGCTGCCAGATCAGGTGCTGGTGCAGGTCGCGTTCGCGTTCGTCGGTGAATTCGAGGGGGCGGTCGTCGTCGTCCTGCGCGCGGCCGTCGCCCGAGGGCGTCGAGGATTCCGCCCACGGGTCCTCCATCTCGACGACGACCTCGTCCGCTTCCTCGCGCTCGCCGTCATCGTCGTCGCTGCCGCCTTCGCTCTCGCGCTCGCCTTCCGGCGCCGCCTGGTCGAGGGAACCCAGGTCGAGCTGCTCGTCCTCCTCGGCCTCGAGCATGACGTTCGTCTCGAGGGCTTCCTGAACCTGGGCCTGGAGCTCGAGCACGGGCAGTTGCAGCAGCCGGATGGCCTGCTGGAGCTGAGGCGTCATCGTCAGCTGCTGACCGAGCTTTAGCTGCAGGGCCGGCTTGAGCATCGAGGGTGATGGCCTGGGAGGGGAAACCCCCCGTGGTCAGAGACGGAAATCCTGGCCCAAGTAGA
>JAGVUU010000307.1 GCA_019136105.1 Gammaproteobacteria bacterium | reverse complement strand
AACTGGCTGTACTGGATTGTCGTCGATTCCGTGGCCGCAGCGCTCTACTGGTCGCAGGGGTTCCACGCCACGGCGGTGCTGTTCGTGGCGTATGTGGTCATCGCGGTCCGGGGCTATTTCGCGTGGCGGGCCGGCACCGGCGGCGTTCCGGGCGCTGCGGCGGAGGGCGCCCGTGGTTGAACCCGCGATGACGTGCGCCATGGACGAACGTGAACTGCGCGCGAACCTCCGCGCGTGTGCCGCGACCCGGTCGCTGGCCGATGGACGCGTCAGTCGGATCGAGGGCGGGCTGAGCAATCGTGCCTGGTACCTGGAGGCGAACGGCGAGCGCTGGTTCGTCCGTCTCGGGCACCCGCAGGCGGCGCGCCTCGGCGTGGACCGCAGGAGTGAGTGCGCCGTGCTGCGGGCCGTGGCGGCCGCCGGTCTTGCGCCCGGCGTGCACGTGTGCGCACCTGCGGAAGGCCTGCTCGTGACACGCTTCATCGCAGGCCGGACCTGGAGCGCTGCCGACGCACGGACGCCCGTCAACATTTGCCGCGTTGCCGACTGCCTCCGTCGCCTGCACGAGTTGCCCGTGCCGGATGGCGTCCACGAGGTGGACTATGGGCGCCAGGCCCGGCGGCTTGCAGCGGCCCTGCCGGCCAACGATGCGGCAGGCGCCGAACTGGCCGGACGCGCTGCCACGGCTTTCGCACGGATCGGCGACGGCGGATACGCGACGACCTTGTGTCACAACGACCTGCATCACCTGAACGTGCTCGACGACGGCAGCCGGATCTGGATGGTCGACTGGGAATACGGCGGCTGCGGCAATCCACTGTTCGACGTGGCGAGCTTCCTCGCCCTGCACGACCTGGGGCCGGATCCGACCGAGGCATTCCTCGAGTCGTACGGCCGGCTGCGGCCTGCAGACCGGAGCCACCTCGACGACGCGCGCTGGCTGTTCGACTACGTGCAGTGGCTCTGGTACCGGTCCCGGTTCCCCGACCCGGTCGGCGACGAGGCGTGGTACGCAGAACGTTTGGCGCAACGGCTGTTGCGCTGCAATAATTGAGCGCTTAACCGGGCGACGGGTGAATCATGGCCAAGATGCGGGTGACGGACCGGGACGGGATCGAGCACGAGATCGAGGGGCAGTTGGGCGTGAAGCTCATGGAAACCCTGCGCGAGTACGACTACGGCGTCACCGCGATCTGCGGCGGCCTGTGCTCATGTGCCACCTGCCACATCTTCGTCGATCCCGAGTGGATCCCGCGCCTCCCGGCGCCGCAGGGTGACGAAAGGGAACTGCTGGTCGAACTCCAGCACTACGATCCGTCGCGCTCCCGGCTGAGCTGCCAGGTGGACTTCACCCCCGAGCTCGACGGGCTGCGCCTCGAGGTGGCCCCAGACGAGTGATCCTCGGGGGCCAGGGCACGCGTCATCCCGGCACCTTTGACTTTTCTCGTCGGCGCCAACATCCTCGGCAGGCTACGCAGCCCAGAGGAACCGGATGCCCGACCGTACCGAGCCCCCGGCCACGACGCCGGTCGTTGCGCCCAGTGGATGGCAGGCGCGCAAGAGCGCCGCGACCCGATTGCAGATCCTTGAAGCAACGCTGCGTTGCTTCACGAAGCTCGGCTATTTTCACACCACCACGCCGGCGATCGCCGACGAGGCCGGCTTGTCGCGCGGCGCCATGCTCCACCACTTTCCGACGCGCACGGACGTGGTGCGGGCTGCGATCGCGCACCTGCACGCCAGGCGGCTGATGGCGTTTCGAGCCGTCGTGGAGGGCCTGCCACCCGGGGAGAACCGGGCACACGCCGCGCTCCGCGCCCACTGGGACCAGCTCCGGCACCCGCTCTACGCGGTCTTCATTGAATTGCAGGTGGCGGCACGGACGGATCCCGAGCTCGCCGACATCCTCGCACCGGCCGAAGCGGCCTTTGCCCGGGAGCTTCGGGAGACGGCCCGCGAGGTCGTGCCCGAGTGGAACCTGGCCGGGCCGCAGTTCGAGATCGGCTACGAACTGGCCACCTGCTCGTTGCGCGGGATGGCCCTCAAGCTCTTTACACCCGGCGGTGCCGAGCCGAGCGAGGACTTCTTCCGCTACCTCGAGAAGCAGCTCGCCGATCTCGCGCGCGAGGGCCGCTCGATGCCGGCAGCCGGCGCCCACCCGGCACACGCCACCAGTAATTGACCGTTCACGGAGGCTCGATGGAGAAGACCGTACTGGTCGAGGTGCGCGACGGCGTCGCCACCGTCACGCTGAACCGCCCCGCGGGAGCGAATGCACTCAACATGGACGTGGGGCGCGACCTGCTCGAGGCGGCGCTGCGCATCGAGGGGGACCCAGCCGTGCGCGCGGTGGTCGTCACGGGTGCCGGGAAACACTTCTGTTTCGGCGGCGACCTGAACGGCATGGCGCAGCAGGGTGCCGGCGTCGGAGCCTTCCTGAACGAGCTCACGACGAACATCCACGGCGCGATCACCTGCTTCACACGCATGAAGGCGCCGGTGATCGCCGCAGTGAACGGCACGGCGGCCGGCGGTGGTGTCGGGCTCGTTTGCATGACCGATCTCGCGATCGCCGGTCGCAGCAGCCGCTTCTCGCTCGCCTATACAGGCGTGGGCCTTGCGCCCGACTGCAGCACCTCGTTCCTGCTGCCGCGCATCGTCGGACGCCGCCGGGCGATCGAACTGTTCCTCACGAACCGCACGCTCAGCGCCGATGAGGCACTCGCGTGGGGACTCGTGAACCAGGTGGTGGAGGACGCCGACGTGCTGTCGCAGGCGCAGGCGCTTGCGGCGCGATTCGCCGCGGGCCCCACAGAATCCTATGCCGCGGTGAAGCGGCTCATCGACGCATCCGATCCGGGTCTCGAGTCGCAGATGGCGCTCGAGGGCCGCACGATCGCCGCGCAGGCCCTGCACCCCCA
>JAGVUU010000184.1 GCA_019136105.1 Gammaproteobacteria bacterium | reverse complement strand
TCGCACTTGCAGGCATCCTGGGACGACGCGCAGGCACTGCACGGATACACGACGTTCGTCGAGGTGTTCGGCAATGCGCCGCACGTGCACGACTGGTACCTGAATGATTTCTACAAGAAGCTGTTCTACGGCGGCCGCATTCCGCGCACGGTCGTCGAACTGGTGCGGTTGCGCCTCGCCAACGTGCACGGCTGCGCCTTCTGCAACCGTGCCGACACCCGCGCCGCATTGGCCGCCGGCGTCTCGCAGGAACAGGTCGATGCGTTGAGCGATTACGAGCAGGGTCCGTTCAGCGAGCAGGAGAAGGCCGCGCTGGCGCTCGCCGACGTGATGGCGCTGACGAACCCCAAAGGCCATGTCACGCGCCAGCTGTATGCTCGGTTGCGACGGCACTTCAGCGATGCCGAGCTGGTGGAACTGGGCATCATCATGGCGGTGCTTTGCGGCATGGCGAAGATGATCTTCGCCTACGACCTCGTCGAGAAAGGGGACTACTGCCCGTTCACTCCGGAGGCGTGATGCGCACCCCTGCCGACATCGCACGATTCGAGGCCGAGCGTCCGCTCGACGAGCGCCTGCCCGGGCGCAGCGTGCTGGACGCGTTCATCGCGAGCGCCGCGCAGCATCCCGAACGCACCGCCATCACCATGCTGATGACGGGGGCGCCCGACGAACAGCCGCGGCGCGTGAATTACTCCCAACTGCTGGGGTTGATCCGCCGAGCCGCGAACCTGTTCGCGACGCTGGGTGGTCGTCGGCCAGGCGTGGCGTACATGCTGCCGAGCCTCGTCGAGACGCACGCCACTCTGTGGGGCGCCGAGACCGCCGGCTACGCGGTGCCGATCAATTTCCTGTTGCAGACTGCACACATCGCGGAGCTGATCCAGGCCTCGGGATCGAAGGTCCTGGTCGCGTTGGGCCCTCACCCGCACCTCGACATCTGGCAGAAGGCGCTGCAACTCCGCGAGCAAGTCCCGGGGCTCACGCTGCTTCGCGTCGCACCGCCCGGCACGCCGGCCGAGGACGGCACGCTCGACTTCATGACCGAGCTCATGAAGCAGCCGGACGATCGGCTGGCCTTCGGAGGGCCCGGCCAAGGTGACGACATCGCCGCGTACTTCCACACAGGCGGCACTACAGGCGCACCAAAACTCGTCGCGCACACACACCGTGGCCAACTCACCGCGGCCCTCGGTGGCGCCGCGCTCACCGGCATGACGAGCGACGACGTGATCACTGCGAGCCTGCCCCTCTTCCACGTGGGCGGCACGATCTTCTGCGGGTTGGGCGCCCTCATGTCGGGCGCAGAGTTGGTGATCACCTCGCCCGTTGGCATGCGCAACCCGGCGATGGTTGCCAGCTTCTGGCGCATCATCGAGCGGCACCGGGTGACGCTGCCGGGTGCAGTACCCACGTCGATCGGTGCCGTGCTCGAGGTGCCCCTCGACGGGGCCGACCTGAGTTCGGTGCGGGCGGGATTCACGGGCGCGGCATCGTTGCCGCTCGCGGTGGGCGAGCGATTCCGGCAGGTCACGGGCAAGACGCTGTACGAGGTCTATGGAATGACCGAGGCGTCGGGGCTGCTCGCGATCGACCCGCCGGCCGGGCCCGGCGTGCTGGGATCCGTGGGATTTCCGCTTCCCTACACTGAACTGGTCGTGCGCAGGTTGAACTCCGATGGTTCACCCGGCGACGCGTGCCCACCGGGTGAAGTGGGCGTCGTCACACTGCGCGGGCCCACGGTCTCGCCGGGCTACCGCAATCCGGGGCACGACCGTGGCGTGTTCGCGGATGGCATGCTCAATACCGGCGACCTGGGCTATGTGGACGACACGGGGCGAATCCACATCGCCGGACGCACCAAGGACCTGATCATCCGCAGCGGCCACAACATCGACCCGCTGATGATCGAGAACGCGATGCAGCGGCATCCCGCCGTGGCGCTGGCGGCGGCCGTCGGCATGCCCGACGCGTACGCGGGCGAATTACCCGTGTGCTACGTCGCGCTGCGACCGGGAGCCGCCGTGACTGAGGCGGAGCTGCACGCGCACGCCGAGTCGGCCATCGCAGAGCGGCCGGCGTGGCCGAAGCACATCTTCGTCATCGACTCGATCCCAGTGACCTCGGTCGGGAAGATCTACAAGCCGACGTTGCGGTGCGACGCGGCGGCACGGCTGGTCACGCGGATCCTGCAGGAGGAGCTTGGGATCGACGGAGCCGAGGTACAGGCGACGGAAGGCGGATCGCGCGGACTGAAAGTGTCGGTGCGATTGCCCGTGCACGACGCGTCCGTCGTGCATTGCGCTCGGGACGCGCTCGGCGCGTTCCTGTTCGAGGCGGCGGTCTCCCCGAACTGACGAACGGAATCATCTCGGTCGGCAGCTGCTGCGCCTGACCGAGCCGCCGCTTCGTGTCACACGGAAATTGAACTTTGAATCCCGGAGCACAGATGAAGAAACTTGCGGCCGAGCTCGTGACGATCGTCCTCGGCGTACTGATCGCCCTTGGCTTCGACGACTGGCGGCAGGGTCGCGAGGAAATCAAGATCGCGAACGAACACCTGCACGACATCACCGCGGAACTGCGCCGCAACCTGTGCACCGTCGAGCGCATCCGGATGCGGCACATGCCCCGCAAGTTCGAGAACCTGCAGACCGTGCTGGACTTCCTGAACGATCCGCACGCCAAGGTCGAGGATCCGGCCGCCCTGCTCCATGCCTTCGCGCGCAGCACCTCGTCCGCGCGGCCCTGGCTGGTGGACAACCAGTATCAGGCCATGCAGAACTCAGGCAACGTCCGGCTGGTCTCCAAGCTGCAGCCCGACCTTTCGCTTGCTGCAATCTACGAAAGCCCGGACGTGCTGTTCACGCAGGATGAACGCATCCGTGGCAGCTATCCGGTGGTCGTGAATGAAATGATCCC
>JAGVUU010000064.1 GCA_019136105.1 Gammaproteobacteria bacterium | reverse complement strand
AGCAACCGCGCGTGCTGCTGGTGAGCCTGGACCCGGAGCGCGACACGCCGGACATCCTCGCGCCATACGTGCGGTTCTTCGACCCGTCGTTCCTCGGCGCCCGCGGCTCGCTGGAGGCGACCGCCGCCGCAGCCGCCGCGTTCAACCTGCCGTATGCCAAGGTCCCACTACCGGAGGGCGGCTACACGCTGGACCACGGCTCGGGAATCTTCGTGGTCGGGCCGTCGGGTGGCACCGAGGCCTACCTCTCGGCGCCTCACGAGGCAGCGATCATCGCCCGCGACTACCGCAAGGTCGTCGCCTGGGCAGGGAACCGCAAGTGAGCGCCCCATCCGACGACGCTGGCGCCTCGGATCGCGCCTTCGCGCTGCTGCAGGACCTGCTGCCGCAGCATTTCCTGTCGCGCACGATGCACGGCCTCGCCCGCAGCGAGACCCGCTGGGTGCGCAACGCGATCCTGCGCTTCGTGCTGCGCGCCTATCCGCAGATCGACCTCGGCGAGGCCGCCAATCCCGACCCGTTCGCGTACCCGTCGTTCAACGCATTCTTCACGCGTGCGCTCAAGGCCGGCGCGCGGCCCCTGGCAGGCGATGAGCGCGACCTCGTGTCACCGGTCGACGGCACGCTGAGCCAGCTCGGCATCGTCCGCGACGGACAGCTGCTGCAGGCCAAGGGCATGCATTACACCGCCGGCGCGTTGCTCGCCGACGAAGCGGCCGCGGCCCGCTTCGACGGCGGCGGTTTCGCCTGCATCTACCTGGCGCCGTACAACTATCACCGCATCCACATGCCGCTCTCGGGCCGCCTTACGGCGACGCGCTACGTGCCGGGCCACCTGTTCAGCGTGAGCGCCGCAACCTCGCGCGCGGTCCCGAACCTCTACGCCCGCAACGAACGCGTCGTGTGCGAGTTCGACACGGAACTCGGCCCGCTCGCGGTGGTGATGGTGGGCGCGCTGTTCGTCGGCAGCATCGAGACGGTGTTCGCCGGCGAGATCAATCCGCCGAGGACGCGCGGCGGCCTCGTGTCGCACATCGAGACCGGCACCGGCCGGCAGTTCGCACGCGGCGACGAACTCGGCCGCTTCAACATGGGTTCCACGGTCGTGCTGCTGCTCGGCCACCGCGCCACGCGATTCGCCGACCGGCTCGGCCCCGGTTCGACGCTGCGCCTCGGCCAGGCGCTCGCCCGCACGGAATGAGCGGCCGCACGCCCGGCGACTGGCGGCCCACCGCCGCACTCGAGACGCTGCGGCTGCGCGCGCAACTGCTCGGCCGCGCACGCGCCCATTTCGCCCAGACCGCCGCACTGGAGGTGGAGACCCCGCTGCTGGTGCAAGCCGCCGTCACCGACGTGCACCTCGAATCCCTCGCAGTCCACCGCAGTGACGGCACGCGAATCGGCTTCCTGCACACCTCGCCCGAATACGCGATGAAGCGACTGCTCTGCGCGGGCGCGCCAGACGTGTTCCAGGTCGCGCACGTGTTCCGCGAAGGCGAGCGCGGGCGGCGCCACAATCCCGAGTTCACGATGATCGAGTGGTACCGGCTCGGCATCGACCACCTCGGCCTGATGCGCGACGTCGATGCCCTGCTCCGTGCCTTGCTCGAGCCGGAGCGGCCGGTGGGCCCCACGGTGCACGTGACCTATGCGGAGGCGTTCGAATCGGCGCTGCAGGTCGATCCGCTGACCGCCCCGGCCGATGCGATCGAGGCGGCGCTGCGGCGCGCCGAACTCGATGTCCCGGACAGCCTGCGCGGTGACCTTGACGGCCTGCTCGATCTCGGCATGAGCATGCGCGTCGCCCCCGGCTTCGCCGACGATCGAATCACGTTCGTCAGGGATTTTCCGGCATCGCAGGCAGCACTCGCCCGCATCAATGGCCCCGTCGCCGCGCGCTTCGAAGCGTTCTGGGGCGGGGTCGAACTCGCCAATGGGTTCCACGAACTCGGCGAGCCCCGGGAGCAGGCGCAGCGGTTCGCTGCCGATGCCGCCACACGCCGCGCGCGGAACCAGCCGGAGCGCAACGCCGACCACCGCTTCCTTGCGGCACTGGCCGCTGGCCTGCCCGCCTGCGCTGGCGTGGCGCTTGGCTTCGACCGCGTCGTCATGGTCGCCGCTCGAGCGGGGTCGATCGACGAAGTGATTGCCTTTCCCATCGAACGCGCGTGAAGCGCGCGGAGCCCGACGCGATGCACACCCTGACCGACCTGCCTGCGGACAAGAGCGCTGCCTATGCCGAGCTCGCACGAAGCCTGCGGGCGCTGCTCGAGGGCGAGCGCGACCTCGTGGCCAACACCGCCAACATGGCCGCGCTGCTCTTCTGGAGCCTGCGTGACCTGAACTGGGCGGGGTTCTACCTGGTGGAGCCGGAGCGCGGCGACCTTCTGCTCGGCCCGTTTCAGGGCAAGCCGGCGTGCGTGCGCATCCCCATTGGGCGAGGCGTGTGCGGAACCGCCGCGGCGCGGCACGAGACCGTGGTCGTGCCGGATGTGCACGCGTTTCCGGGACATATCGCGTGTGACTCGGCGTCGAATTCGGAGGTCGTGGTGCCCATCGTCCACGACGGTACGTTGCTCGGCGTGCTCGATCTCGACAGCCCGGTGCATGCGCGCTTCGATGAGACGGATGCGCGTGGGCTCGAGGCGCTGGTGCGGATACTCGTGGAGTCGCTGGGCTGATCTCTGGCGGGTGCGCCGCTGCGGTTGCAACGAGCGACTCGCGGTCCTGGCGGATGCGTCTGGACGGGACGCCGTGAACCCATCCGTGGGGGCTCGCACGCGGCGTCCATGCCGCGTGACGCCCGTCCAGACGCATCCCCCACGCCCGCGGCCGCTCGCTCCAGCTGCAATCGCAGCCGAACGAGATACAGCATTCGATTAAGTGCCGAGTCCGCGCGTGATCGCACGATGCGACCGATCGTGACAGCGTGAGGCTG
>JAGVUU010000115.1 GCA_019136105.1 Gammaproteobacteria bacterium | reverse complement strand
GCCACGCCCAGTAGCGGAAGCGCAGGCTCCAGGCCGCGATGCCGATCATGCCCGGATTCTCAGGTGGCATCGGCGGCTGACCGGTGACGGCGTGCGAGACGCGAATGCGGACCGGCTCCTCGAGCGTCACGCCGTGGCGGCGCGCTTCACGCGCGAAGAACCCGGTGAATTCGCCGAAATCGTCGGCCGTGAGCGACGCGACGTGGTTGCGCACCGCCGCGTCTCCGGCTGCTGCGATCGGATAGAGCGTCACGCGCAGCGGCGCATCCCAATCGGTGCTGCGGCTGCGGTCGAGCCACGCGCCGAGTGCGACGAAGGCGAGCACCGCGAGCAGGAGCGCGAGACGGATCGTGCCGAAAAAGGTGCGCCCGGCCACGCGTTCACGGGAACAAGCGGGTGGCGGACCACGGTCCCGGCGCGAAGCTGTCGCCCTGCGCCTCGAGCACGCGCGTCCAGCGCGCGCGGTCGTGCACCCGGAACGGCCCCTCGATCCACAGCTCGACCGTCTCGGGCCACAGCTGGTAGCCGCCCCAGTGCGGCGGGCGCGGCACGTGCGTGCCGAAGCGCGCCGCCTCGCTGGCTACCCGCTTGAGCAGCGTCTTGCGCGAATCGAGCGGCTGGCTCTGCAGGCTCGCCCATGCGCCGATGCGGCTGTCGAGCGCGCGGCTCGCGAAGTACTCGTCGCTCTCGGCGGCCGGCGACTTCACGATGCGCCCCTCGAGCCGCACCTGGCGGCCGAAGGCGTCCCAGTGGAGCACGGCCGCGGCGCGCGGGTTGGCGGCGAGCTCGCCGCCCTTGCGGCTGTCGTAGTTCGTGAAGAACACCACGTAGCCCGGCGCGAGGATCAGCTTCTTGCACAGGACGATCCGCACCGACGGACGCCCGTCCGGCGTCGCGGTCGCGACCGACATGGAGTCCGGGTTCGGCTGGGCCTTCGCCTTGCGGGCGCCGTCGAACCACTCCGCGACGAGCGGCATCGGGTCGCCGGGAAGGGTGGAAGGCAGGAAACCTTTGCTCAGCATCGCGGCGGCCCGGGGTTGAAACGGCAGGAGCGGGGATTATGCCCCACCGTGACCTGGCCATCGCCTGCGAGCAGTTCGCTTGCGGCGGGTGCGCCCCGTCCGGTAAAAGACCTGCATCGAGGCCTTGCTCCAGACCCTGCATGAAATCGCTCGACGAACTGCGCGCACGCCTCGACGTCCTCGACCGCCAGCTCCTCGAGCTCGTCGCCGAACGGCAGGCGATCAGCACCGAGATCGCAGCCGTCAAGCGCTCCACTGGCCAGTCCACGCGCGACTTCCGCCGCGAGCGCGAGGTGCTGCTCAAGGCTCGCCGCGACGCCGCGGCGCTCGGCGTGTCGCCGGCGCTCGCCGAGTCGATCCTGCAGTCCCTGATCCGCGGCTCGCTCACCACGCAGGAACAGGCGCGTGTCTCGGCGCATGGCCGCGGCTCGGGCCGCAGCGCGCTGGTGATCGGCGGCCGCGGCAAGATGGGCCGCTGGATGGCCGACTTCCTCGCGTCACAGGGCTTCCGCATCGTCATCGCCGATCCGGCGGGCGAGGTGCCGGGCTACGAGTGGCGCGCGAACTGGCAGGACGCCCCGCTCGTCGAGGACTTCGTGGTGGTCGCGGCGCCGCTCAAGGTCTCCGGGCAGATCCTCGAGGCGCTCGCGGAGCGCAAGCCGCAGGGCATCGTGTTCGACATCGGCTCGCTCAAGACGCCGTTGCGCGCCGGGCTCAATGCGTTGCGCGAGGCCGGCGTGCGCGTCACGTCGGTGCACCCCATGTTCGGCCCGGACACGGAGTTGCTGTCGGGGCGTCACGTCATCTTTATCGACCTCGGCGTGCCCGAGCCGCTCGAGGAGGCGCGCAGCCTGTTCGTCTCGACCATGGCCGACCTCGTGGTGATGAGCCTCGACGAGCACGACCGCCTGATCGCGTTCGTGCTGGGCCTGTCCCACGCACTCAACATCGCGTTCTTCACGGCCCTCGCCGAGAGCGGCGAGGCTGCGCCGCGGCTCGCACGGATGTCGAGCACCACGTTCGACGCGCAGCTCGACGTCGCGACGCGCGTGGCCGCCGAGAGCCCCGAGCTCTACTACGAAATCCAGAGCCTGAACCAGTACGGCGACGATTCGCTGCAGGCACTGAGCACGGCGGTCGAGCGCCTGCACCGCGCGGTGCGCGAACACGATCCGCAGGCCTTCACCGAGATGATGCGCCGCGGTCACGAGTACCTGCAGGTGCGCAAGGCGGCGCGCGAGCCCGCGGGCTGAACGATCGATCGGGACGGCGGAGGGTGGCCACATGAGCGAAGCCGTGGAGCGGCTGCTGGCGTGGGAGCGGGGCCTGTTGCGCTCCGAGACGCTCGACCAGTGGCTCGAGTGCGCCGCGCAGACCCCGGATGGCGCGAACGCCCGACTGCTGCTCGCCGACGCGACGCACGAGCTGCGCCCGCTGCTGCTCGGCATTCGTGAAGCGCCGGGCGTGGAGCCGGCCGTCGCGGTGCATTTCGTGGCAAGCCTCGCCGGGCTCGCTCCGCACCTGCTCGCGATGCGCAGCGCGTGGCGCGGCAATTTCCAGGCGGCGGATCACGCGCTGCTCTTCCCGGGGGCTGCGGCCTCGAGGTACGTGGCGATCCTGCCACTGCATCGCGCGGGCCACCTGATCGGGCTGTACACCGCGGCCTCGGCCGTGGCGACGCCCTTCGAGTCGCTGGAGCCCGGGCTGCTGGATCACGCGGCCGACGTCGTCGTGGCGAGCCTCGACCGCCACCTCGACCGGGCCCGGGTCCTGCGCGGCGGCCTCGTCGATCCGCTCACTGGCTGGAACTCGCACCGCTACCTGCAGGCGCGCCTGCGTGAGGAACTCGCGCGCGCGCAACGCGAGCGCGGCAGCGTGGCTTGCCTCGTCGCCGACGTGGACCGATTGCAGGCGCTGAACGACGAGTTGGGCTACGCGGCGGGCGACCGCGCGTTGCAGGAAGTCGCGGCGCGCATCGAGTCACAGGTGCGCTCGAGCGACGCGGCCGCGCGCATCGGCAGCGACGCGTTCGGAGTCGTCCTGCCGGCCACCGACTTACCGCACGCCGTCCCGCTCGCGGAGCGCATCCTAGCCGCGGTGCGGGCGGGGCCCGTCGATACGGGCGGCGGGACGGGGCGCGACCTGCGGGTTTCCATCGGGATCTCGGGCTGCCGGCCACAACCGGGCCAGGACCGGAAAATGCTGGCGGATCAGCTGATTGCGGATGCGGTGGCGGCGCTGCATCGCGCCAAGCGGACGGGCGGAGACCGCTACGAGGTTCAACCGGCCTGAGCCTTGGCCGCCGCTGGTATTCCGCACTGCCGCGCAATTCAATACAATGAGAATCATTTGCATTAACTGATGGATCCCTGTTCATGAGCCGGACTGTCTTCGCTCGCGCTTTCGCAATCCTCGGCCTGGCGGCCGGCCCGTTGTTCGGAACGGTCGCCGCAGCCGACACGCTGGTCGTGTACTCCGCCCGCAACGAGCAGCTGATCAAGCCGATCTTCGACGCGTACACGAAGGAGACGGGTGTCGAGATCAAGTTCACGACGGGCGACGCGGCGGTGCTCATCGAGCGGCTGGCCGCGGAAGGGCGCAACAGTCCGGCAGACATCCTGCTGACCGTCGATGCCGGCGAACTCTGGAACGCCACCGAGCGCGGCCTGCTGCGGCCGGTGCACTCGCGCACGCTCCTGCGCAACATCCCCGGGCACCTGCGCGACCCGCAGCACCACTGGTTCGGCTTCTCGCAGCGCGCGCGCACCATCGTGTACAGCCCTGCCCGCGTGGATGCGAAGCTGCTCAGCACCTACGAAGCGCTCGCAGAGCCGCAGTGGAAGGGCAGGCTGTGCCTGCGCACCTCGAAGAAGGTCTACAACCAGTCGCTGGTCGCCACGATGATCGCGGCGCACGGCGAGAAGAAGACCGAGCAGGTCGTGCGCGGCTGGGTCGCGAACCTCGCCACCGACGTGTTCGCGAACGACACGCAGCTGCTCGAGGCGATCGCCGCCGGGCAGTGTGACGTAGGCATCGTCAACACCTATTACTACGGCCGCATCGTCAAGGAGCGCCCGGACTTCCCGGTGAAGGTGTTCTGGGCCAACCAGGGCGCGGGCGGAACCCACGTCAACATCTCCGGGGCCGGCGTCACGAAGAACTCCCGCAACGCGGTCGCCGCGATCCGCTTCCTCGAGTGGCTGTCTTCCGGCAAGGCGCAGCTGCATTTCGCGGCTGTGAACATGGAGTACCCGGCCAACCCGGTTGCACCGCTGGACCCGATCGTCGCGTCGTGGGGCAAGTTCAAGGCGAGCCCGATCAACGTGGCGGAGGCCGGGCGGCTGCAGCCGGCGGCCGTGCGCCTGATGGATCGCGCGGGCTACCGGTAACGCATGAGCCCGATGCCGCAGCGCTTCGCTGCCGTCGCGGCGGTGGCGCTGCTCGCCGTGCCGGCGATGCTGCCGCTCGTGTCGGCAGCGCTCGCCTGGGCGGCGCCGGAGGGCGAGATCTGGCAGCACCAGTTGCAGCACGTGCTGCCGCGTGTCACCGGCAACACTGTGCTGCTGCTGGTGCTGGTCGCGGCCGTGACCGGCGTGCTCGGCACCGCACTCGCGTGGCTGGTGGCCGGTCACGAGTTCCCGGGGCGCTCCATCTTCGCGTGGGCGTTGCTGCTGCCGCTCGCGGTGCCGGGTTACGTGCTCGCGGTAGTGTTCGCGGGCGCGCTCGATTTCGCGGGCCCGCTGCAGTCGTGGTTGCGCGACGCGCTCGGGGTGGGCGTGCGGCTGCCGCCGATCCGCTCGCTCGGCGGTGCAGCGCTGGTGCTGTCGCTGTGCCTCTACCCGTACGTGTACATGCTCGCGCGCGTCGCGTTCGAGACGGGCGGCGCGCGCACGCTCGAGGCCGCGCAGACGCTCGGCATGGACCGCCGCTCCGCGTTCCGCCGCGCACTGTTGCCGCTCGCACGTCCCGCGATCGCCGCCGGCGTCGGACTGGTCTGCATGGAGACGCTGGCCGACTTCGGCGTGGTCGCAGCGCTCAACGTCGACACCTTCACCACGGCCATCTACCGCGCGTGGTACGGCATGTTCTCCATCGCGGCCGCCCTGCAGATGGCGGCAGTGCTCGCGCTGCTGGCGCTCGCCGGCGTGTGGGTCGAGCGGCGCCTGCGTGGCGGCCGCGGTTTCGCCGGCCAGCGGCCGAACGGCGCACTGCCGCGGCTCACGCTCACGGGCGCGCGGGCGTTCGCCGCCACCGGCATTGCGTCGTTCGTGCTCGCCGTCGCGTTCGTGCTGCCGATGGCGCAACTGCTCGCGTGGGCGGTGAAGCACGCGGCGTCCGACCTCGACGCGCGCTACTGGGCGTTCGCAGGCCGCAGCGTGGCCCTCGCGGCGTCGGGCTCGCTGGTGGTCGTCGCTGCCGCGCTGGTGCACGGCTATGCGTTGCGCCTGGAACGGCGCCCGTGGTTGCTGGGCCTCGGCCGCCTCGCGACGGTGGGCTATGCAGTCCCGGGCACCGTGCTCGCGGTCGGCCTGTTCGCGCCGGTCGCGGCGCTCAACACGTGGATGCAGGACCGGCTCGACATCGCGTTCGGCGCGTCGGCTCCGCAGGTCTTCCTGCAGGGCACCCTGCTCACGATGTTCGTCGCCTACCTCGCGCGGTTCCTCGCCGTCGGCACCGGCCCCGTCGAGAGCGGCCTCGAGCGCATCCACCGCAACCTCGACGAGGCGGCCATGCTGCTCGGTGCGCGCGGCGCCGGACGCCTGCGCCGGTTGCACTTGCCGCTGCTGCGCGGCAGCCTGCTCGCCGCCGCCGTGCTCGTGTTCGTGGACCTCATGAAGGAACTGCCCATCACCCTGATGACCCGCCCGTTCGGCTTCGAGACGCTCGCCGTGCGCGTGTTCGAGATGGCCGCGGAGGGCGAGTGGGAGCGTGCGGCGTTGCCGTCGGTACTCATCGTCGCCGTGGGCGTGCTGCCCGTGGTGCTGCTCGCGAGGCGCGTGACCCATGTGGCTTGAACTGCGCGACGCCGTCCGTCGCTTCGGCGCGCGCCCCGCGCTCCACGGCGTGAGCTTCGGCCTCGAGGAGGGCGAGGTCGGCTGCCTGCTCGGCCCGAGCGGCTGCGGCAAGACCACGGCGCTGCGCTGCATTGCCGGCCTCGAGACCCTCGACGGCGGCTCGATCCTCTCGCAGGGCCGCGTGCTCGAGGGGCCGGGCGTGCACCTGCCGCCGCACGAGCGCGGCATCGGCCTCGTGTTCCAGGATCACGCGCTGTTCCCCCATCTCACCGCACGCGGCAACGTCGAGTTCGGATTACAGCACCTGTCGCGGCCCGGGCGCCGGGCACGGGCCGCGGAGATGCTCGAGCTCGTCGGTCTCGGCGACTGCACCGACGCCTATCCCGCACAGCTGTCGGGCGGGCAGCAGCAGCGCGTGGCCGTCGCGCGCGCGCTGGCCCCGCGGCCCGCGACGCTGTTGCTCGACGAGCCGTTCTCGAGCCTCGATGTCGCGTTGCGCGAGCGCCTGGTGGGCGAGCTGCGTGCGCTGCTCAAGTCGCTGGGCGCCACGGCGCTCGTCGTGACGCACGACCAGCAGGACGCCTTCGCGCTGGCCGACCGCGTAGCGCTCATGCGCGAGGGGCGCCTCGAGCAGTGGGGCACGCCGTACGACCTCTATCACCGGCCGGTGTCGCGCTTCGCCGCCGAGTTCGTCGGGCAGGCATCGTTCCTGCCGGCCTGCTGCGGCGGCAGCGGCGAACTGCAGACCGAACTCGGGCCGCTCGTGGAGGGCCACGGCGGTAACGCCGCTTGCGGCGGCGAGGTGGACGTGCTGCTGCGCCCGGACGACGTCGTGCACGACGACGTCGCGCCGCTCAAGGCCCGCATCGTCGAGCGGGTGTTCCGCGGCGCCGAGTTCCTCTACACGCTCGAGCTGCCGAGCGGCCGGCGCGTGCTGTCGCTGGTGCCGAGCCACCACGACCACCGCATCGGCGAGTCGATCGGCGTGCGGCTCGCGACCGACCACGTGGTCACGTTCCCGCCGCTGCGCGGCGTCACGGCTGCCGGCGCGCCATGAGCAGCAGGAAGAGCGGCACGCCGACCAGCGCCGTCAGCGCGCCGACCGGCAACTGACGCGGCGCGATCAGCACGCGTGCCGCGAGGTCCGCGGCCATCAGCATCGCTCCCCCGAGCAGGGCCGCCGCGGGCAGCACCACGCGGTTGTCGCTGCCGAGCGCCAGGCGCGCGAGGTGCGGGGTGACGAGCCCGATGAAACCGATGCTGCCGGCGGCGGCGACGGCGCAGCCCGTCAGTACCGAACTCCCGACGAACAGCACCGCCTGCAACCGCCGCACGTCCATGCCGACCGTGGCGGCCTGCGCCGCCCCGCGGGAGAGCACGTTCAGGTGACGGCCGAGGACGATGCCCGCCACCGAAGCCACGGCGAGCAGTGCGAGCAGCCACGGCCAGCGGCGCGTGCCGGAAAGGTCGCCGAGCAGCCAGAACACCATGCCGCGCAGCCGGGTCTCGTCGCCGAGCGCAAGCAGCAGGCTCACCACCGAGCCGGCACCGGCCGCGACGACGATGCCCGTGAGCAGCAGCCGGGTCGGCGTCCAGCCGCCCGGGCCCTGGGCCAGGGCGAACACCAGCAGGCACGCCGCCAGCGCCCCGAGCGCGGCGAAGCCATCCACGCCGGCGGCGGGCAGGCCCAGCATGATCGCGATCAGGGCGGCGACCGACGCGCCACCCGACACGCCGAGCACGTAGGGGTCCGCGAGGGGATTGCGCAGCAGCACCTGCAGCATGGCGCCCGAGAGCGCCAGCAGCCCACCCACGGCGAAGGCCGCGAGCGCGCGCGGCAGGCGCAGTTCGAGGATCACGTCGCGCGCGAACGACGCCGAGCCGGGCGTGAGCGCCTGGACGACCTCGCCGGCCCGCAGCGGCACGCTGCCCGAAGCGAGCGACAGCCCGAAAAGGCCGGCGACGGCGAGCGCGAGGAGCGTGAAAGCGACGAAAAGAGAGGGGCGACGGTGCATCGGAAGCCTGCTGCGTGACGAAGCCTACGGTGCGGGCGCGCCGGGCCACAAGGCTCGTCGAAAGCGACAGGTCGCTTGGACCCCGTCGCCGCAATGTGAAAAAATCATTCCGTTCCGGAGCTTACGCAGGCATGACCGACCTGATCGACGCCCAGGGTTTTCGCGCCAACGTCGGGATCGTGCTGATCCGCGACAGCGGCGACGTTTTCCTTGGCGGTCGCCGGGACGGGCGTGGCTGGCAGTTTCCGCAGGGTGGCGTCCGCCAGGACGAATCCGCCGAACAGGCGCTCTTCCGCGAGCTGCGCGAGGAGATCGGCCTCGAGTCCGACGACGTCGAGGTGCTGGCCGCCACGCGCAACTGGCTGCGTTATCGCCTGCCGCGCCGCTACGTGCGGCGCCGCTCGAAACCGCTGTGCATCGGCCAGAAGCAGCGCTGGTTCCTGTTGCGCATGCTGGGCGGCGAGGAGCGCCTGCGGTTCGATCTCACCACGCAACCGGAGTTCGACTCGTGGCGCTGGGTCGATTACTGGTCGCCGGTGCGCGAGGTGATCTATTTCAAGCGCGACGTCTACGCGCGCGCCCTCGAGGAACTCGGCCGCCTGGCGTTCCCGGACGGTCCGCCGCCGCGTCCCGACTGGTGGTCGGAGACGATCGTGCAGCCGGCACGGCGCGCGGCGCAGCGGCGTCCAGCGGTGCGTCCGGCCGTGCCGGTGGCCGACTGACGATGGAGCCGGCCCCCCAGCCTGCTGTTGCGGGCCGCAGCTGGTTCCGCTGGCTTGCTGCAGCAGCTGCCGCGATCGTCGTGGGGCTCCTGCTCCTGTTCGCCTACAGCCGGGGCCAGGCGAGCGCCGGCTTGAGTGCCGCGCAAGTGGCGCTCGAGCGTCGCGAACTCATTGCCAAGGCCGATCGCCTCGAGCGGCAGAACTCGAAGCTCAACGCCCGGGTCGCCGAACTCGAGATGGCGCGCAAGCTCGACCGCGAGGCCTACGGCCAGGTCGAGCAGACTCTCGGGGAACTCCAGTCCCAGCTCTCGCGCCAGGCCGACGACCTGGCGTTCTACAAGAGCATCGTGTCGCCGGCGGACGGCGTGCAGGGCCTGCGCATCCACCGCTTCGAGGTGAGCCCCGGCGCCGAGCCGCGCGAGTACCAGTTGAAGATCACGCTCATCCAGTCGATGCGCCACGAGAGCGTGGCAGCGGGGCTGGTGCAGGTGGTCGTGCACGGCGTGCAGGGCGACCAGCCGGCGCGCTACTCGGTGGGCGAGCTGCTCGGGCGGCCCAAGGCGCAACTGCCGTTCTCGTTCCGGTACTTCCAGACCATCGAGCAGGCCGTGACGCTGCCGGAGGGCTTCCAGGCGTTCGAGGCCGAGGTCCAGGTGCGCTCGAGCAAGCTGAGCTTCCCCATGCAGCAGTCGTTCCCCTGGAAGGCGGATGCGCCTGCCGCCTGACGTCACCTTCCCGCCACCCGGGCGATGGTAAGATCGGGCCCCTGGCAACGCGCACCGACGGAGACCGCACGATGAACCCAGCGAACGAAGCCGCCGAGGCGACGGAAGCGCCGGCGCTCGTCTTCACCGACTCCGCCGCCCTGAAGGTCGGCGAGCTGATCCGCGAGGAAGGCAACCCGAACCTCAAGCTGCGCGTGTTCGTCTCGGGCGGTGGCTGCTCGGGCTTCCAGTACGGCTTCACGTTCGACGAGAATGAGGAAGAGGGCGATACCTGCGTCGTCACGCAGGGTGTCAAGCTGGTCGTCGACCCGATGAGCTACCAGTACCTCGCCGGCGCCGAGATCGACTACAAGGAAGACCTCGAGGGCGCGCAGTTCGTCATCCGTAACCCGAACGCCACCACGACCTGCGGCTGCGGATCCTCCTTCTCGGCCTGAGCGGTTGGCCAAGGCACCAGAGTCCCTGCCCGACGTCCTCGCCGCCGTCGACCTCGGGTCCAACAGCTTCCACATGGTGGTCGCGCGGTATTCGCACGGCCAGCTGGTCATCGTCGACCGCCTGCGCGAATCGGTGCGACTCGCCGCCGGGCTCGACGAGCAGGGCCGGCTGAACCGCGAATCGATCGGCCGTGCGCTGCATTGCCTCGAGCGTTTCGGCCAGCGCCTCTCCGACATGAAGGCCGGGAGCGTGCGCGTGGTGGGCACCAACACGCTGCGCAAGGCGAAGCGCAAGGGTGCGTTCCTCGACCGGGCGCGCGAAGCACTCGGGCACCCGATCGAGATCATCTCGGGTGTCGAGGAGGCGCGCCTGATCTACCTCGGCGTGGCGAACACCACGCCGAGCGACAGCGGCCACCGCCTGGTGGTGGACATCGGCGGCGGCAGCACCGAGCTGATCATCGGCGAGGGCCTTGCGGCCAAGCGGCTCGAGAGCCTGTACATGGGCTGCGTCAGCATGAGCGCGCAGCACTTCGCCGACGGCGTGATCACCGAGAAGCGCATGAAGCGCGCGCGCACGGCGGCGCAGCTCGAGATCGAGCCCGTCATGGCACGGTTCCGGCGCACGGAGTGGGACGCGGCGTTCGGCGCCTCGGGCACGATGCGCTCGGTCGCCGACACGCTCGCGGCGCAGGGCCGACCGGCGGGGCAGATCACGCGCGACGGCATCGAGTGGCTGCTCGGCGAGTGCCTGAAGGCAGGCGAGACCGCCAAGCTCAAGCTGCCGGGCCTCGCCATCGATCGCCAGGAAATCCTGCCCGGCGGCCTCGCGATCCTGGTCGAGCTGTTCGACATGCTCGGCATCGAGATGCTGCGCGTCGCCGACGGCGCGCTGCGCGAGGGGTTGCTCTACGATCTGCTCGGCCGCCTCACCGACGAGGACGCGCGCGCACGCAGCGTGCGGGCAATGGAGGCGCGCTTCCACGTGGACGGCGCGCAGGCCGACCGCGTCGAGGCCACCGCACTCACGTTCCTGCGCCAGGTGCGCGCCGGCTGGAAGCTCGACGAGCCGCTCGCCGAGCTCGTGCTGCGCTGGGCGGCGCGGCTGCACGAAGTCGGGCTCGACATCGCGCACTCGCATTACCACAAACACGGCGCTTATCTCCTGCAGCACGCCGACCTGCCGGGCTTCCCGCGCGAGGAGCAGTCGCTGCTCGCCGCGCTGGTGGGCAGCCACCGCCGCAAGCTGAACGCCGCGCAGCTCGAGGAGCTGACGCCGCCGTGGCACGTGAAGGCCGAGTTGCTGATCGTGCTGCTCAGGCTCGCCGTGCTGCTGCATCGCGGGCGCGGGCCGCGCGCATTGCCCGAGATCGACCTGCGGCCGAAGGGCCGATCCCTCGAGTGCATCTTCCCGAAGGGCTGGCTCGAGGCGCATCCGCTCACGGCGGCGGACCTCGAGCAGGAAGCCGAGTTCCTGCGCGGCGCGGGATTCAGGCTGCGCGCGGGCTGACGCCCGCGCCTTCACCGGTCAGCGATTGTCGGCGAGCCGCGCGCCCGGCGCGCTGTTCGCGAGCTCGAGCTGCGCGAGCGCGACTTCGGCCTGCGAGCGGAACTCCGCGAGGTAGCGCGACGGGATCTCGGTGTTCGGCAGCGCGATGTTCGCCGGGTTCTTGTGCACGCCCTTCACGCGGTACTCGTAGTGCAGGTGCGGGCCCGTCGAGGCGCCGGTGGAGCCGACGTAGCCGATGATCTCGCCCTGCCGCACGCTGCGGCCGTTGCGCGCCGACTTGCCGAAGCGCGACATGTGGCCGTAGAGCGTGGTGATGCCCTTGCCGTGGTTGATGACGACGGCATTGCCGTAGCCGCCCTTGCGGCCCGCGAACTCGATGCGTCCGTCGCCGGCGGCGTAGATCGGCGTGCCGGTGGGCGCGGCAAAGTCGATGCCGCGGTGCGCGCGCACCTGGCCGGTGATCGGGTGGCGGCGCCTCGGGTTGAAGCCCGAGCTCACGCGCGCGAAGTCGATCGGCACGCGCAGGAACGCCTTGCGCATGCCCTTGCCTTCGGGCGTGTAGTAGCCCTTGACGCTGCCGTCGGCCGACTCGAACCACACCGCGCGGTGCGTCTTGCCGCGGTTGACGAACTCGGCGGCGAGCACGCGGCCGTCGCTCACGTAGGCGCCGTCCTGGAACTTGCGCTGGTACAGCACGCTGAACTCGTCGCCCGCGTGGATGTCGTTCGCGAAGTCGATGTCCCAGCCGAAGATCTCGTTGGCGAGCACCATCACGGTCGTCGCCGACATGCCGGCCTCGCGGCCTGCGTCGAAGAGCGACGTTTCGATGCGCGCACGCGCGCCCGACACTTCGACCTCGAGCGGGTTCTCGATGAAATTGACCGCGAAGCCGTCGTCACCGCGCGAGACGGACAGCGTCAGCGTGTCGCTGATGCGCCGGTTGAGCGACTGCAGCGCGCCGTCGACGTGCGTCAGCATGATGGTGTCGCCCGGGCGCAGGATGTCGAGCGCCTTGCGCACGTCGGGCAAGGTGCGCAGCTCGGCGAGCGTGGCGTTGTCGATGCCGACCGAACGGAAGATGCGGTCGAGCGTGTCGTTGCGCTGCACCGTGACTTCGACGTTCTGCGGCAGGTCTTCCTGGATCGCGGGCGCGGCGGTCTCGACGCTGGCGGCGAGGGCCGTGAGGTCGATCTCGGCCGGGGCGTCTTGCGCCGGCGGGATGGCGACGTACAGTGCAGCGGCGGCGAGCACCGGCAAAGCGGAGGCCGGCAGCATCCAGCGATGCCTCGGCACGGCAGTTCTGGTCGCGGCAACGCGGGTGCCGCGGAAATCGATGGCAGGCAAGGTCCGACCCCCAGCAAAACTGGGGCGTAAGGTAGTTGCGCCGGCGCGACACGTCAACTGTCAAATTCGCTTATTTTTCGTTGCGTCACAGATGCTTGCACCATCCGTGACGGGATTGTGACCGGCCTCTCGGTGGCGGGGCCCGATTGCGGCTCGGGGTGCGAGTCCCTACAGTCCCCCGGCTGCCCCTCCCGCGAAGTGATGTCGAACATGATGAGTCCCGAAGACCAACTGGCCGAGCTGCGCCGCGGCACCGCCGAGATCCTGCTCGAGGCCGACCTGCTCAGGAAGCTGAAGAAAGGGCGCCCGCTGCGGATCAAGGCCGGGTTCGACCCCACGGCGCCCGACCTGCACCTCGGCCACACGGTGCTCATCAACAAGATGGCCCTGTTCCAGCGCCTGGGGCACGAGGTCATCTTCCTGATCGGCGACTTCACCGGCCTGATCGGCGACCCGACCGGGCGCAACGCCACGCGGCCGCCGCTCACCCCCGAGGACGTCAAGGCCAACGCCGCGACCTACGAGGCGCAGATCTTCAAGATCCTCGACCCGGCACGCACGCGCGTCGACTTCAATTCACGCTGGATGGGCGCGATGACCGCCGCGGGCCTGATCCAGCTCGCCGCGAAGCACACCGTGGCACGCATGCTCGAGCGCGACGATTTCGCGAAGCGCTACCGTGGCGGCCAGGCGATCGCGATCCACGAATTCCTCTATCCGCTGGTGCAGGGCTACGACTCGGTGGCGCTCGAGGCGGACGTCGAACTCGGCGGCACCGACCAGAAATTCAACCTGCTCGTCGGGCGCCAGCTGCAGGAGGCGTACGGCCAGGAGCCGCAGGTGGTGCTCACCATGCCGCTCCTCGAGGGCCTCGACGGCGTCAACAAGATGTCGAAGTCGCTCGGCAATTACATCGGCATCACCGAGGCGCCCGACGAGATGTTCGGCAAGCTGATGTCGATCTCGGACGACCTGATGTGGCGCTATTTCGACCTGCTGTCGTTCCGCCCGAACGCCGAGATCGAGCGGCTCAAGCAGGAGGTGGCCACGGGCCGCAACCCGCGCGACGTGAAGTTCGAGCTCGGCGTGGAGATCGTCGACCGCTTCCACGGCGCAGGCCTTGGCGCGCGCGCGCGCGACGAATTCGTCGCGCGCTTCAGCCAGGGGGCGTTGCCGGAGGATCTCGCGGAAGTCACGCTCACCGCGGAATCGGGCGCGCTCGGCATCGCGCACGTGCTGAAAGGCGCGGGACTGGTGCCGAGCACCAGCGAAGCTTTCCGGCAGCTGAAGCAGGGCGCGGTGAAGGTGGACGGCGCGCGCGTCGAGGACGGCGCGCTCAGCTTCGCGGCCGGCAGCACGCACGTGTTCCAGGTCGGCAAACGCAGGCTCGCGCGCGTCACGATCAGCTGATTTCCCTGTTTTTGCTGCGGCGCGGGAGTTGTCAAGTTCGACCGCCCGGGCACAGTGTTTTTGCGGGTGTTGACGCGGCGTTTTGCCTCGCTATACTGCGCGCCCTTCCGCAGTGACCCGGGCCAAAACCGGGGTCGCCGCTGGAAACGCCGGACGAGAAATTTTTCCTCGACGGTGTTGACAGTCACGCGGAATGCCGCATAATGCGCGGCTCCCCCAGCAAGCTCTGGGGACGCTCTTTAAAAATCGAAACAGGTAATTTGTGTGGGGACTCGCGTCAGTCGTTTGCAAGCACAAACACGGACCGAGTACCAATTAGCCAGTAAATACTGAAACTGATTGGGATTCTCTCCGAGCTAAAGTCGCAAGACTTCAAGTGAAGAGTTTGATCCTGGCTCAGATTGAACGCTGGCGGCGTGCTTAACACATGCAAGTCGATCGGTAACGCGGGGGCAACCCTGGCGACGAGAGGCGGACGGGTGAGGAACGCTTGGGAATCTGCCCTTCAGCGGGGGACAACCCGGGGAAACTCGGGCTAATACCGCATACGCTCCACGGAGGAAAGCCGGGGACCGCAAGGCCTGGCACTGAAGGATGAGCCCAAGTCGGATTAGCTAGTTGGCGGGGTAACGGCCCACCAAGGCGACGATCCGTAGCTGGTCTGAGAGGACGATCAGCCACACTGGGACTGAGACACGGCCCAGACTCCTACGGGAGGCAGCAGTGGGGAATATTGGACAATGGGGGAAACCCTGATCCAGCGACGCCGCGTGGGTGAAGAAGGCCTGCGGGTTGTAAAGCCCTTTCGGTAGGGACGAAAGCTCTCGACCTAACACGTCGGGAGGTTGACTTAACCTACA
>JAGVUU010000138.1 GCA_019136105.1 Gammaproteobacteria bacterium | reverse complement strand
GCTCGCCCACGATGTACCCGGTGCCGAGCAGCAAGCCCCAGAGCAGCGGGTGATCCTCGGCGAACGGCACGAGCGTCGGCAGCGGCCAGCAGCACGCGTGCACCTGCTCGACGCCCCACGCGGCCAGCATGGTCGTGCCGATGGTCACCACGGCGCCGCGCCACGTCTTGTTGTCGCCGAACAGGCGCTTGCCGCGGAAAGTGAGGCCGCCGTCGATGGGCATGCGCCGCAATCCGGGCCACAGGTCGAGCTTCATCACCGCCAGGTGCACGAGCCCGGCCGCGATGATCGGCAGCGCCAGCCACAGCAGTTGCAGCACCGTGGTCATCGCGGGAGCGCGCTCACTCGATCGGCAGCACGGTGGTCTCCTTGATGACGGTGACCGTCACCGAGGAGTTGATCGACTGCACGTACGGCAGCTTCGAGAGGTGGTCGAGGTAGAACGCCTCGTACGCCTTGATGTCCTTCGTGACGATGCGCAGCATGAAGTCCCACTCGCCCATCGTTGTGTAGCAGTCGAGCACCTCGGGACGCTCGCGGATCGCCTCGGCGAACGCAGCGATCGCGTCACGGCCCTGGGTCGAGAGTTTCACGTGGGCGAAGATGGTGACGTCGAGGCCGAGCGCCGAACGGTCGAGCAGGGCGACGCGCCCGCGGATCACGCCGCCCTGCTCCATGTGCTGGATGCGCCGCCAGCAGGTCGTGGTGGAGAGCCCCGTGCGCGAGGCGACCTCCGCGACCGAGAGCGCGCCCTCGCGCTGCAACAGGTCGAGGATGCGCCGGTCGACGCGATCGAGGGTTTGGCGTCGATTTTCTTCCATGAAGGCGCTCTCTATGAAATGTTCTTTCCGCATTGTTGCAATGCAACGCAACGAAAGCAACGCGAATGACAATGGATGAGTAATCTACCCTGCTGATCCCGCGCAGTTCTACCGCAGAGAGATAGTCATGCCGCGCCGCTCACGGCTGCACATACCGCAGCATCACTCCCGTCCCGGCGAAGAGCCGGATTTCAGCTACCTCGAGACCTCGCCGGCCGGCGCGGTCGGCCGCCCCGACGTCAACGCCAGGGTGCGCGACATCGGGCACCTCGCGGTCGAACTCGTGCGTGTGCTCGACGACGACCACGGAGCCGCCGGCCCGTGGCATCCGCACCTCGACCCGCCGGAGCTGCAGGTCGGCCTGCGCCACATGCTGCTCACGCGCATCTTCGACGACCGCATGCAGCGAGCGCAGCGCACCGGCAAGATCTCGTTCTACATGCGTTCCTTCGGCGAGGAAGCCGTTTCGGTTGCGCAGTGCATGGCACTGCGGCCGCGCGACATGCTGTTCCCGTCGTACCGCAACCAGGGCCTGTACGTCGTGCGCGGCAAGCCGCTGGTCGAGCTCATGTGCCAGCTGCTGTCGAACACGCGCGACATGTGCAAGGGCCGGCAGCTGCCGGTGATGTACCACTGGAAGGACGGCCGCATCTTCTCGATCTCGGGCAACCTCACCACGCAGTTCCCGCAGGCGGTGGGCTGGGCGATGGCCGCCGCGATCAAGGGCGAGGACGACATCGCCGTGAGCTGGATCGGCGAGGGCTCGAGCGCCGAGGCCGACTTCCACCACGCGATGCTGTTCGCGTCCGTGTACCAGGCGCCCGTGATCCTCAACGTCGTCAACAACCAGTGGGCCATCTCCACGTTCCAGGGATTCGCAGGTGGTGAGCAACGCTCGTTCGCGGCGCGCGGCCCGGGCTACGGCATGGCCGGCGTCCGCGTCGACGGCAACGATTTCCTCGCCGTCTACGCCGTCACGCAGTGGGCGGCCGAGCGCGCGCGCACCGGTGCGGGCCCGACGCTGATCGAGCACGTCACCTACCGCGGCGCCGCGCACTCGACCAGCGACGATCCGTCGCGTTACCGGCCGAAGGACGACTACGAGAAGTGGCCGCTCGGCGACCCGGTCGAACGCCTGAAGAACCACCTGATCTCGCTCGGCGAGTGGTCGGAGGAGCGCCACGCCGCGCTCGTGAAGGAGCTCGAGGAGCACGTGCTCGAGAGCTGGAAGGAGGCGGTGCAGTACGGCACGCTCACCGACGGCCCGCGCCTGAGCCGCGACCTCATGTGGGAGGACGTGTTCAAGGAAATGCCCGAGCACCTCCGCAAGCAGCGCGAGCAGCTGCGCGCCGAGCAGGGAGGCTGAGCCATGCCGCAGATGAACATGATCCAGGCGCTCAACTCGGCGATGGACATCATGCTCGGGCGCGACCCGAACGTTGTGGTCCTCGGTGAGGACGTGGGTTACTTCGGCGGCGTGTTCCGCGTCACCGACGGCCTGCAGCGCAAGTACGGCGAGCACCGCGTGCTCGACACGCCGATCGCCGAGGGCGCGATCGTCGGCGCGGCGATCGGCATGGGCGTGAACGGCCTGCGCCCGGTCGCCGAGGTGCAGTTCGCCGACTACATCTATCCGGCGTGCGACCAGATTTTCAGCGAACTCGCGCGCCTGCGCTACCGCAGCGCCGGCGAATTCTGGGCGCCGGTGACGATCCGCACGCCGTGCGGCGGCGGCATCCGCGGCGGCCAGACGCATTCGCAGAGCCCCGAGGGCATCTTCACGCACGTGTGCGGCATCAAGGTCGTGATGCCGTCGAACCCGTACGACGCGAAGGGATTGCTCATCGCATCGATCGAGGACGACGACCCGGTGGTGTTCTTCGAGCCGAAGCGCATCTACAACGGGCCGTTCGACGGCGACCCGAACAAGCCCGCGGTGCCGTGGAGCACGCACCCGAAGGGCGAGGTGCCCGACGGCTATTACACCGTGCCGATCGGCAAGGCCGAGGTCGTGCGCAAGGGCGCGCAGGTGACCATCGTCACGTACGGCACGATGGTGTACGTCTGCGAGGCGGCGGCGCGCTCGCTCGGGCTCGACGCCGAGATCATCGACGTGCGCACGATGGTGCCGCTCGACGTGGACACGATCTGCACGTCGGTGAAGAAGACCGGCCGCTGCCTGATCGCGCACGAGGCGACGCGGTTCTCGGGCTTCGGCGCTGAGCTGTCGGCGACCATCCAGGAGGAGTGCTTCTGGGACCTCGAGGCGCCGATCCAGCGCGTCGCGGGCTGGGACACGCCCTATCCGCACGCGTTCGAATGGGAGTACTTCCCGGGCCCGCAGCGCGTCGCGGGGGGCCTCAAGGCCGTGATGGAGACGCCATGACCCGCTACGTATTCAAGATGCCCGACCTCGGCGAAGGCACGGTCGAGGCCGAGATCGTGGCCTGGCACGTGAAGGTCGGCGACCACGTCGCCGAGGACCAGGTCATGGCCGAGGTGATGACCGAGAAGGCCGCCGTGGAAGTCCCGGCGCCCGTGACCGGCCGCGTGGTGGCGCTCGCTGGCGGGCCCGGCGACATGGTGCGCGTGGGTGCCGAACTCGTGGTGTTCGACACCGACAGCGGCGAGGGCTTCGCGGAGCCCGCGCCGGAGCACGCAGCGGAGCCTGCTCCGCAACCCCCTCCGCAACCCGCACCCTCGAGGTCGGGGGAGGGCGCTGCGCCTGCACGCCAGTCGCCGGCGCCCCAGGCCTCACCCCAGCCCGCAGCCGCCACCGCGAGAGAACCAGTCAGGGCTTCGCGCGTCATGGCCTCGCCAGCGTCGCGCCGGCGCGCGCGAGAGGCGGGCATCGACCTCGCGCAGGTGCAGGGATCCGGGCCGCACGGGCGCATCACCCGCAAGGACCTCGACGCCGTGTTGAGCGGCGCCGTGCCTGCGGCGCCCGGAGCCCCGCCGGCGAAGCGCCCCGCCATGACGCTCGCCATGCGGACCGGCACCGAAGAGATCAAGGTCATCGGCGTGCGCCGCGTGATCGCGAACCGCATGACCGACGCGAAGCGCAACATCCCGCACTTCGCCTACGTCGAGGAAGTGGACGTCACCGAGCTCGAGTCGCTGCGCCAGCACCTGAACGCGAAGGTGCCTGCCGGCTCGACGTCGCTCACCTACCTGCCGTTCCTCGTGGCTGCGCTCGCGCGCGTGCTCGAGCAGTACCCGCAGTGCAACGCGTGGTTCGACACCGAGCGCAACACCGTGATCCGTCATCGCGCTGTCCACGCCGGCATCGCGACGCAGACGCCGGACGGGCTCAAGGTGCCCGTGGTGCGTCACGCCGAAGCCCGCACGCTGTGGGATCTCGCCGACGAGATCAAGCGTGTTTCGGACGCAGCCCGCACCGGCAAGGCGACCAAGGAAGAACTGACGGGCTCGACCATCACCGTGACCAGCCTCGGCAAGCTCGGCGGCATCGTCTCCACACCGATCATCAATGCCCCCGAGATGGGCATCATCGGCGTGAACAAGGCGATCGAGCGCCCGGTGGTGATGAACGGCGCGATCGCCGTGCGCCGGATCATGAACCTGTCCACCTCGTTCGATCACCGCTTCGTGGACGGCTACGACGCGGCCGCGATGGTCCAGGCGCTCAAGGACATGCTCGAGCACCCGGCAACCATCTTCATCCCCGGCTAAACTGATGCACACCCTCGAATCCGACCGCCTGATGCAGGAATCCCCGCGCATGAGCACCAACACCCAGGCCCGCCCCGCCTTCGGCACTGTGCTGGCCGACCAGATGGCGATCGCCACCTACCGCGACGGCCGCTGGAGCGACTACCAGGTCAAGCCCACCGCGCCGGTCGAGATCCACCCGGCCGCGCACGTGCTGCACTACGCGAGCGAGTGCTTCGAGGGCTTCAAGGCGTATCGCTGGGCCGACGGCAGCGTGCGCGCGTTCCGCATGGACAAGCACGTGGAGCGCATGCGCCAGAGCGCGCGCCTGCTCGTGCTGCCCGTGCCCGACGCGGAGCAACTCTCGCAGATGGTGCTCGCCACCATCGACCGCGTGCGTGGCCAGGTGCCGGAGCCGCCGGGCGCGCTGTACATGCGGCCGATGCTCTACGGCACGATGCCCAACATCGGCGCGGCCTCGGCACCCTCGAACGAGGCCACGCTGATCGTGCTCGCGAGCCCGGTGTGGGACTACTTCTCGGGCGGCATGAAGCCGCTGCGCATCTACGTCGAGGACCAGAAGCACCGCACGGCCGACCACCTCGGCATGGTGAAGACCGGCGGCAACTACGCCGCGGCCATGGGCCCGACGCTCGAGGCGCGCGAGAAGTTCAAGGTGGACCAGGTGCTGTTCTGCCCGGGCGGCTCGGTGCAGGAGACGGGCGCCGCCAATTTCCTGCTGATCCGCGACGGCCACATCCTTACCCGCAGCCTCGACTCGACGTTCCTGCACGGCGTGACGCGCGACTCGCTGCTCACCTTGGCCCGCGACCTGGGGTTCAAGGTGGAGGAGCGCGTGTTCGACGTGCAGGAGATGCTCGACTGGGTGAAGGACGGCGAGGCCGCGCTGTCGGGCACGGCCGCGGTGCTCGCGGGCGTGGGCACGCTCGTCCTGCGCGACGGCACCGAGGTGCGCGTCGGCAACGGCGACGTGGGCCCCGTCACGCAGCGCCTGCGTGCGGCGCTGGTGGCCATCCAGAACGGCGAGTCCGCCGACCGGTACGGCTGGACGCGCAAGGTGTGAGCGGCGCGCGGGTGGGCGGGCTTGCCGTCGTCACCGGCGCGGGCAGCCCCACCGGCATCGGCTTCGCGATCGCGCGGGCGCTCGGCGCCGCCGGGCATCCGTTGCTGATTGCCTCGACCACAGATCGCATTCACGAACGAGTCGCTGAGCTGCAAGCTGCAGGCTTCGACGCACGCGGCGTCGCGTGCGACCTCACTCGCGAGGACGGCGTGACGTCGCTCGTGGCCGCGGCGGCGGACTCGCCGGTCGAAGTGCTGGTGAACAACGCCGGCATGGCGATCCTCGGCGAAATGGACGAGCCCGCCGAGCTCGACCGTCTGTCACTCGCGCAGTGGCAACGCTCGCTCGAGCGCAATCTCTCCACGGCGTTTCTGGTCACGCGCGCGCTCCTGCCCGCGATGAAGGCGCAGCGCTGCGGCCGCATCGTCAACATCTCGTCCACCACCGGTGCCGTGTCCGCAGTCGCCGGCGACACGGCGTATGCCGCAGCGAAGGCGGGCATGGTCGGTTTCACCCGCGCCGTGGCGCTCGAGGCGGCGCGGTTCGGCGTCACCGTGAATGCCGTCGCGCCGGGCTGGATCGCCACGGGTTCGCAGACGAAGCGTGAGGCCGCGGCCGGGGCGCGCACACCGGTGGGTCGCTCCGGCACGCCCGACGAGGTCGCGAGCCTCGTCGCGTACCTCGCGTCGCCGCAGGCATCCTACGTCACGGGCCAGCTGATCGTGGTGGACGGCGGCAATTCCGTGGTCGAGGACCTGAACGCGTGACTGCGCCCGTCGTCCTCGTGAGCGGCGCGGGCGGTGGCATCGGTGCCGCGACGGTCATGCGATTCGCGGCTGCCGGCTGGCGCATCGTCGCGGTCGATCTCGACCTGGCCGCTCTCGAACGGCTCGAGTCCGCAGCGGTGATCGCGCGTTTGCCGGGAGATATCCGCTCGGCCGACGCGTGCCGCTCGCTCGTCGAACGTGCGGTTGCCGCAGCCGGACGGCTCGACGCGCTCGTCAACGCCGCGGGCGTGTGGCGCGAGGGGCCGGTGGAACACTGCAGCGAGGCGGACTTCGACGCCGTCGTGGACGTCAACCTCAAGGGCACCTTCTTCCTGTGCTCGGCCACCATCCCGCACCTGAAGGCGACGCAGGGTGCCATCGTCAACATCTCGAGTGACGCCGGGCACCAGGGCAACCTCGGTGCGGCAGCGTACTGCGCCTCGAAGGGCGGCGTGACGATCTTCACCAAGGCGCTCGCGCTCGAGCTCGCGTCGCACGGCGTGCGCGCGAACGTGGTGTCGCCCGGCGACGTGGACACGCCGATGTTGCGTTTTCAGGCGGAACGCTACGGCGGCGGCGATCCGCAGGGCTATCTCGCAGGCCTCCTCGCGAAGTACCCGCAGGGAGCGCGGGCGCGGTTCATTCGCCCTGAAGAGATCGCTGAGCTGGTGTTTTACCTCTGCTCACCCTCGGCCGCGGTGATCACCGGCGCCGACCTCGCGATCGACCAGGGGTATTCAGCGGGCAAGTAGCGACTACCGCTGCGCTTGGAACCATCACGGAACGTCTGCTTGTGGCGGTCGACGAGGTCTCCAATCGACCGAGGCCGTGTGAAAACTCCGGCACCAGCGGCTTTATAGCGCGAACCGACGAAGAAGCATAAGCGCGCGTCACGCCCGCATTGCCGCGATCAGCGGTTGCACGCCCATGATCTGGATTACGCGCTTCAGGTTGTATGCCAGAACCTGCAAGCTCATCTCCGTTCGCACGCTCGGTAGTCGTTTCGTCAGGAAGTGCGTCGCTCCCATCCACGATTTGAGCGTGCCGAAGGTGTGTTCGACGGTCTGGCGGCGCAGTCGCCCGGCCTGTGGCAGGCGATCGAGGCGTTGCTGCATGCGCTCGATCACGGCCTCGTGCTCCCAGCGCATCAGGCGCCGGTACTTGCTGGTCGTGCATGCGCTACGGATCGCGCAGGTCGGGCACGCCGACGACCAGTACTTGTTGATCGCCATGCCATTCTCGACGGTGGTGAAGCGCCAGATCGCGTACTCGCCTGCCGGGCAGCGATAACGGTCGCGCTTGGCGTCGTAGTGGAAGTCGCGCTTGTCGAAGCGACCGCTCGTTGCAGAGTTGTTCGTGAGCGGCTTCGGCACAAGCGGCGTGACACCGGCTTCCTCGCACTTCAGGATCTCTTCGCCACTGAAGTAGCCTCGGTCTGCCAGTACCTTCAGATCCTCTGTCTGAAGCGTCTCCTTCGTCTGCTGCGCCATCGCCGTGAGCTGTGTGCGATCGTGCCCTTCGTTGACCACCTCGTGCGCCACGATCAAGTGGTGCTCGGTGTCGACCGCCGCCTGCACGTTGTAGCCGACCATCCCGGTGCCGCGCCCGCTCGTGGCCATCGAACGGGCATCCGGGTCGGTCAGTGACACCTGCTGATCCGGTGCGACCGCGAGCTGGCGACCGATCGCCTCGAGCTTCTTCATCTGCTCGCGGACCGTCGCGATCTTCTGCTTGAGATGTTCGACACGCGCCTCGGGCACGAGCGAGGGATCACGGTCGGCGCGGTCGAGCTCCGACAGGTAGCGTGCGATGCTCTGGTCGAGCTGCTGATGACGAGCCTTCAACTTGTGCGGCGTGAAGTTCTTGTCGCGGTTGTTCACCGCCTTGAACTTGCTGCCGTCGATCGCGACGAGCGCCTGTTCGAACAACCCCAGTTCGCGGCACAGCAGCACGAACTGACGGCAGGCCAGGCGGATCGCCGGGCCGTTGTCGCGGCGGAAGTCGGCGATCGTCTTGAAGTCCGGCGTCAGGCGCCCGGTGAGCCAGATCAGCTCGAGGTTGCGCTGCGTCTCGCGCTCGAGCCGTCGGCTCGACGGCAGGCGGTTCAAATACCCGTAAACGTAGATCTTCAGCAGCGTGGCGGGGTGGTAGGCCGGGCGACCAGTCGCCGCCGGCTCGGCACCTTCGAAGCCGAGCTTCGCCAGGTCGAGCTCGTCGACGAACGCGTCGACCGCACGTACCGGGTTGTCCTCGGCGATCCAGTCATCGAGCCGCTCTGGCAGCAGCGTTGACTGTTCTCGGCACTCACCTTCGATGAAACGCTTCATCGTGACCCTCGCGCTGTGGCACGATGATATTCGCACGATTCAAGGGATCGTTTTCACACAGCCTCGACCCATACCGGTCTTCGGCGATCAGCTTCGCGACGCGTCGGTAGGCTTCTTCGAACGGATCAAGCGGCCGCGCCCCGAAATCGCGTAGGCGAGGAAACATAGCCCTGTCCCAATCATCGCGATCGGAACAACGAATCTACGGTACCAACCATCTTCCTGCTGCAGTACGAGGAACATGAGGCCGAGCCCGACACCAAGAAGTCCCAGCAGCAGCCCAAGCAGTCGAAGAACTTTGTCACGCACCCTGCTGTACTCACGCCATCTTCAGTTCATCACGCCCTTCGTTGACAGGCAGTTCCCGACCCAAGGTCGCCGTCGTGGCGTCGAGACTTATGCGACGTCGAGAAGAACGTGTGGATTCCGGTCGGCAACAAGCAACAGCGTTCGGGCCGCACCCGACGGTGAGCGACGCCCCTGCTCCCAGTCCTGCAATGTCCGCACAGAGACACCCAGCAGGGCGGCAAAGCGTGATTGCGAAAGCCCTGTCTTCTCGCGGATCGAGGCCACATCCGGGACATTGATGACACGGCCGATTTCCCCGCGCTTCAATTCACGAAGCCCATCCAGTATCTCCTGGCCGATATCTCGCTTCGCCTTAGGCATTGTCGACCTCCTCGCGGATTTGCCGCAAAACGTGCGCCGGAATACTTTCGGCCACGTTCTTTGGGTACATCGTCAACATCCAGATCACCCCGCCCGTACGACGCACGTAGTAGATGATCCGATAGCCGCCACGTTTGCCCCGACCCGAAGCAGCCCATCGCAACTTGCGGACACCGCCTGAGCCAGGAATCACAGGTCCAGCCTCCGGATCGGCGATCAACGCGGCCTGCAGAGCCGCGTACTCAGAATCGGTCAGGTAATCGAGTACCAGCTTCGTAAAAGCTCGTGTCTCGATGAAACTGAACATGCGCGAAATATACGGCCTAGCCGTATGGTGTCAAGTTGCAAGAAGCAGGTAGGGACACCGCGCGACCGGCCGCTCCTGGCCGATTCGGGCCGGTCTGGCCACGACCAGAAAGCAGCCGTTCGCCACTATTGACGAATCCTACGGATCTCTCTCCCCCGATCACCCAGGCAACGGCAGGCCGTTGCGCGCGGCGGACCAGGCCAGCCCCGCGATCGCGACCGCGACGCCCACGGCGCTGAAAACCATCCAGGGCTCGGTGCCGCCCGGCGCCGCGGCCAGTACCCCGCCCATGTCCTGGAGCAGGTCGCGCGCGGCGATGAAAACGCACACCGCCGCTGCGGCCGCGCCGATGGCACCGAGCAGCGCCTTGCGCCGCGCGCCGCTGCGCAGGGCCGCGAGGAGGGCGTCGTGCTCGCGCTCGAGGTCCAGTGTGCCGAGCGGGTGGCCGCGGGCTGCGGGCCGCGACAGCGCGGCCAGGCGCTCGTGCAGGCGCGCATCGAAGTCTGCCGAGAGCCGGGGTTGCGGCAGGTCTGCGGCGAGCTGTGCATCGAGTGCCGCGAAGGCCTGCACCCAGTCGCGGCAGCGCGCGCAGTGCTCGACGTGCAGGCGCACGGCGCGCGCCCGCTCCGGCGGCAGCGCGCCATCGTGCAGGTCCACCAGCTCGTGCTCGTAGTCGGCGCAGGGGCCGATCAGGGTGGGGTCGTTCATGCGGCTTTCACCTCGTCGGGGCGCGCGAGCTCCATCAGGCGCTTGCGCGCGCGGTGCAACAGGTTCTTGACGGTGCCGAGCGGCATGCCGAGTTGCTCGGCCACCGCGTCGTACGACCGGTCCTCGAGATAGAAGAGGCGCACGGCCTCCTGCTGGTTGCGCGGCAGGGTCTCCAGCAGGCGCAGCAGGTTGTCGTGCTCCGGGTCGGCGGCCGGTCCGGTGGCCACGCTGGCGGCGGCATGCTGGGCCTCGGTCGAATCGGGGTCGTCGAACGAGACGGTCGGGCGCCGCCGCCGCAACTCCATCAGGCAGGTGTTGCGGGTGATGGCGTAGATCCAGGTGCCCAGGGCCGCCCGCCCGTCGAAGCCCGGCAGGGCCTTCCAGACGCGCACCAGGGTCTCCTGGGTGGCGTCCTCGGCCGCGGCCCGGTCCTTGAGGATCGACCAGGCGAGGCGGAACACCCGGTCCTTGTAGGCCGGCACGACCAGGTCGAAGGCGCGTGCATGGCGCCCCGCGGCCAGGTGCTGTTCGATGCCGGCATCCATGACCTTTTATACGCCAGGACGGGCCGAAAGGTTGCATGGGGCCGGGTGCAACCCTGGGCGGGGCTGGCGCATATAACCCGTACGAACCCTGGAGAGAGTCATGAACGAAGAAGTCGTTGCAGTATTCATTCCCATCATCGCGATCATCATGTCGCTGTCCATCCCGATCGTGTTCGCGATCGTGGACTATCGGCGGCGCCGCGACATCGTGGAGGCCAACCACAAGGAGCGCCTGGCGGCCATCGAGCGCGGCATGGAACTGCCCGCGCTGCCGGAGTCGTTCTACCAGTCGATCAAGCCGGCGCGCCGCTCGAGCTACCTGCTGCCCGGCCTGGTGTGGCTGTTCGTCGGCATCGGCATCTTCATCGCGCTCGACGCCATCGCGGGCGAGGATGTCAGGATGCTCGGACTGATTCCGGCTGGCGTCGGCCTGGCGCTGCTGATCTACCACTTCGTGGAGGGGCGCAAGCTCCCGCTGGCGGGGCAGGACAAGCCGCCGGCCGCCTGAGGCTCCGCCGACTCCGGCGGCCGTTGGCGTGCGAAGATGGTCGCATTCCCTGGCCCCGGAGTGACCGACGATGATGCGTGCCGCGCCCGCCGCTGCGCTTGTCCTGATCCTCGCCCAGCCCGCCTGCGCCGGTGACCAGTCACCCGCGGCGGACACCTCGCACGGCAAGGTCCGTATCGTGACCGTGGCCGAGGGCCTCGAGCACCCTTGGGGCGTGGCGTTCCTCCCTGACGGCCGTGCGCTCGTCACCGAACGCCCGGGCCGCCTGCGCATCGTCGGTGTCGACGGCAAGCTCGGCGCACCGCTCGAAGGCGTGCCGGCTGTGTCGGCTACAGGCCAGGGAGGCTTGCTCGACGTGCAGCTCGATCCCGACTTCGCCAAGAACCGGTTCGTGTACCTGTCGTACGCGGAACCACGCGAGGGCGGCAACGGCACCGCGGTTGCGCGCGGCACGCTCACCGAGCGCGGCCTCGACGGCGTGCAGGTGATCTTCCGCCAGGACGTGACGATCAACGGCCGCCACCACTTCGGCTCGCGGCTGGTGTTCGACCGCAAGGGCCGGTTGTTCGTCACCCTGGGCGACCGCAACAGCGAGCGCGCCCGCGCGCAGACGCTCGACTCGCACATCGGCAAGGTGGTGCGCATCGAGCGCGACGGCAAGGTGCCCGCCGACAACCCTTTCGTGGGTCGCGCCGACGCGAAGCCTGAGATCTGGTCTTACGGCCACCGCAACGTGCAGGGCGCGGCGCTGCATCCGGTGACGGGCGAGTTGTGGACCAACGAGCACGGCCCGCGCGGCGGCGACGAAGTCAACCGCACGCTTGCCGGGCTCAACTACGGCTGGCCGAAGGTCACGTACGGCGTCGAGTACTCGGGCAAGACAATCAGCGAGACCGCTACGGCGCCCGGCATCGAGCCGCCCGTGCACTACTGGGTGCCATCGATCGCCACGAGCGGGATGCTGTTCTACACGGGCAACAAGTTCCCGAAGTGGAGCGGCAATGCCTTCGTGGGCGGACTCGCGAGCCAGCAGCTGTCGCGGCTCGAGATGGACGGGAACGAGGTGAAGGGCGAGGAAGTGCTGTTGAAGGGCGTGCTCAACCAGCGCGTGCGCGACGTGGAGCAGGGGCCGGACGGCTTCATCTACCTGCTCACCGACGAGGACAACGGCAAGCTGCTGCGGCTCGAGCCGGCTGCGTAACGAACGACCGTGGTCGCCGGCGGCGCTCCGGCGACACATCGGCCAGGCCGGCTTCGCTCAGCGTTCGACCTTCGTCTGGTGGGCGCTCTCGTGGCAGCGGACGCATCCGTCCGGCTTCTTCATCACCCTCGGCGCATGCGGTCCACTGTGGCAGTCCACGCACGCCGGCACGGTGGGGTGATTGCTGCGATGGCAGATCACGCACGCGAGCCCGGCGTGACGCGTGCCGCTCTCGCGCAGGCGCGCCGCCGACTTCTTGTGGCACGCAGTGCAGTGAGCGTCCGGCACCTTTAGGTCATACCGGATGGCCGCGACGTCGTGACTCGAGTGACAGTTCCGGCACATCCGCATCGTGATGGATTCGCTGTGGCTGTTGTGACAGTTCAGGCACAGCGGCCAGGACTCCTCGGGTTTGCCGTGGTGCTTGGTATGGCAGGAGACGCACTCGAGTTCGCCGTGCGCGCCCCCGCCACCCGCCATCGTCATGGCCGCCGCGGCGTGGCACTCGTTGCACTTGCGATTTGCCGCGACGTCCACGGGTGGCGCCAGCTTGACCGGCCTCGGCGCCAACCCGAAGCCGCCGTCGATCCGGTTCTGTCTCGGGCGGCCGCCGATCACGTCGTCCGCCGCCTGCGACTCGGTTTGCGCGCCTGGCGCCGCCGGGGCGGCTTCGCCCGGTGCGGGTGCTCCGGTGCTCGGGGCGACCGCCGGTTTCGGCGGTGCGGGCGGGCCAGGCGTCACCGTGACGTCGCCGCCGTAGAAGCGGCCCTGCCGCTTGCGGCCGCCGGTCTCGATCACGATCGAGTCCTTGTCCCACGTGTCGCCGTTGTCCGTGATCGTCCAGTTGGAGCCCGTCAACTTGAACTGGGCGGTGCGCCCATCGATGTTGATGTCGGTGATCGGGTAAGGCTGTCCCGCCACCGGGAAGCCTCCGGCCATGTTGAAACCGAGCAGCCAGTTGTCGATCCGCTGCTGCCGCTCGACGTCGAAAACGAAGTAACTCACCGAGCCGGACTCGGCGCGGGCGCCCGGTTCGCCCCGGGTGCCGATGGCCTGCAATCCCTGGAGCTGGATCCAGAACTGCACGCGGTTCGGCGTGCCGTCCCGGTCGTAGTCGAAGACGATCGTATCGGAGAACGCGAGCTGGCCAGAGAACGAAGCGGGGGCCTGGGCAGCGGCGGAACCGGGCTCCTCCCTGGCAGCGGAGGTGGCAACCGTAACGACAGCGAGAAGGACCGCACCCAACATGGATCGCATGACTATGCCTCTCAGCCCGCAGCCGGCTCTCCGGTCCGTTCGTGGCTAACCGAATCGACGACGAGGCGGGCGCTCGCCACGCGTTCCGCAATGACGCGCTGGATGGCCTCGCACGCCTCCACATAGCTGGGCGCGAGGCTCGCCGCTTCACGAACGGCAGCTGCGCCGGCGGGGTCGCCGATCGCGTTCTCGATCCAGGTGGCCAGTCGCTCCGGGTGCACGCCGACCAGCGAGCGATCCTCCGGCCGCATGGCGAGTTCGACCTCGGGCAGGCTCCGGACCGAACTTTGCAGCAGGCCGACGGGCGGGACCAGGCAGCCGATCGGGAAGCGGCTCGAGTAGGGCACGCACGCCAGGATGCGGCGTGCGGTCTCCGGGTCCATCGGTGCCATTGCGGAGGTGCTCATGACCTCTCCTTGCCGAGTCGCCCCGCGGCCTCGAGCGCGTCGGCGACCTCGACCATGTCGAGCTTCGCAAGGAGCTTGCGGGTCGGCCAGCCGGACTCCACGTCCCATCCCTCCATGCGGTAGAAGATCGACTTGAACTCCTCGAACTTCGCCCTGTCGAGCATGCGGCCCATGAGGTCCTTGTAGTTCCACTCGCCCTGCTCGTCGCGGCAGGGCCACATGTAGAACGGAAACAGCTCGCCCTTCTCGAAGCGCGTCTCGTAGACGTAGGGCGCGAAGTGGACCATGTCGCGATGGCGGCCCTGTAGCGTCCAGATGGCGTTGTCGAGGTTCCAGATGCGCTGGCCCCGCTCGATGCCTTCCTCGAAGCTGATGCCTTCGCCGGTCACCGCGTTCCAGAACACGTGCTCGCCGGCGTCGTCTGATGCCGTCGCGCCCCGGTTGTCGGGCGTGTTCGTGTTGTAGAAGTCTGGCCAGCGCAGGTCGCAGAACAGCGCCGACTGCTTGTAGAAGCGCGTGTAGTGCCGGTGCCAGCGCACGAGCCGCGCGACGTCCTCCGAGTACATGTTCGCGTCGGCGAAATCGAGCACCTCAGGGCGGTCCTTCGCGTAGGGCGCCAGCTTCTCGGCGATGATCTCGACCAGTTCGCGTGCCTCGAGGCGCATCGGCTTGGCGAAGGCGAACGCCGCCGTGACGTTGGTGAAGATGATGTTGAAGCAATGTTCGTTGCAGTCGCGGTCGCCGAGGATGCTGCCGTAACCCCATTCGAGTTCGGCGCGCGGGTCGTAGCCGTGCTCGG
>JAGVUU010000004.1 GCA_019136105.1 Gammaproteobacteria bacterium | reverse complement strand
CGCCTGCCGTTACGTGCCGGTCAAACGAGAAGATCGGGTCGGTGACGCGGGTCACGCAGACCCGCAAGCAGTGACAGGTTGCGCCGTCTGACCCCGCGCCGCCCGTCAAAGTTCCGGCAAGATACCAGAACGGCGCCGGCGAGTCACCGCCGGCAGCCATTTTTTACTTAATATTCAACTATTTAGCGCCTGTCGACGGCGCCGCCGGCGGGGTCTTGCGCCGCCGGAAGAACCAGATCAGCAGGGCGGCACCTGCCACGGACGCGAGGAGTCCCGCCCAGTTGGGCAGGTGGACCAGCCGCCCGAGAAAGCCTCCCAGGAACGATCCGCCGATGCCGTAGCCGATCGTCGCGAGCCAGCTCATCGGATCCGGGCCGGGCAACGCCCAGCGTGCCAGCGCACCGACGACCAGGCCGTTCAGGGCCCAGATGAGAATGAGTATGCCCAGTCCAGCGGCGATCACGCCGCCCGCGCTGCCCGTGTCCATGGTGTCTCCCTGCGTTGTTGGTAGGTTCTTGGCCGGCCGCCGGCCGGTGACGAAAGTATAGCGGGCTCAGGGCCTTATGCGGGGCCCGCGCGACCGGTCGCCAGCTCTGCCGGATCCCCGGCGCGGCCACCCGCCGCCCGCTCATGTTGCACTGCATTGACGCCGGGCAACCCCTGATGTCATATGGGGCCCGTATCCACGATTCTGTCGCTCACGACAGGGGGTCCGGTGCGAGGCCGCCGAGGCTCCGCTGCGCCCCTGAGCGACACATTTTCGACCGGCAGGCAGGCCATACCGATGACCACCACGCAGCGCCCCGCCCATCTACGCCCCGAGAAGCAGGGTCTCTACGACCCGCGGTTCGAGCATGACGCCTGCGGCGTCGGTTTCGTGGTGAACATCAAGGGCCACAAATCGCACCGCATCCTCGAGCAGGCCATCCAGGTGCTCAAGAACCTCGACCACCGCGGCGCCTGCGGCTGCGAGGTCAACACCGGCGACGGCGCCGGCGTGCTCATCCAGATGCCGCACGCCTTCAACGAAGAGGTGTGCAAGAAAGCCCGCATCCCCCTGCCCCCGCCCGGCCAGTACGGCAGCGGCATCATCTTCATGCCGCGCAACCCGACGGTGCGGCGCCTGATCGAGCAGAAGTTCGAGCAGGTGGTGCAGTCGGAAGGCCAGCACGTCATCGGCTGGCGCACGGTGCCCACCGTGAACGGCATGCTCGGCGAGACGGCCCGCTCCTGCGAGCCGTTCATGCGCCAGGTGTTCATCAAGCGTGGCCCGGAGCTGGCCACCGAGCTCGACTTCGAGCGCAAGCTCTACGTGATCCGCAAGCGCGCCTACAACGAGATCCGCACATCGACGATGGCTGGCGCGGAATACTGGTACGTGGTGAGCCTGTCGTGCCGCACCTTCGTCTACAAGGGCATGCTGCTCACCACGCAGCTCGACCAGTACTTCCCCGACCTGCACAACCCGTTGATCGAGACGGCGCTGGCGCTGGTGCACTCGCGCTTCAGCACCAACACCTTCCCGAGCTGGGACCGCGCCCACCCCTACCGCTACATCGCCCACAACGGCGAGATCAACACCGTGCGCGGCAACTCGAACTGGATGCACGCCCGCGAGGCGCGCTTCACGTCCGAGTCGTTCGGCGAGGACATCGAGAGCATCCGCCCGATCATCAACCCGAACGGCTCCGACTCGGGCATGTTCGACAACACGCTCGAGCTGCTCTACCTCGCCGGCCGCTCGCTGCCGCACGCCGTGATGATGATGATCCCGGAGCCGTGGTCGAACCACGAGTCGATGGACGACGACAAGCGTGCGTTCTACCAGTACCACTCGAGCCTGATGGAGCCGTGGGACGGCCCGGCGGCGATCTGCTTCACCGACGGCACGCAGATCGGCGCGATCCTCGATCGCAACGGCCTGCGCCCGGCGCGTTACTACGTCACCAGCGACGACATGGTGATCCTCGGCTCCGAGGCCGGCGTGCTCGAGGTGCCGCCCGAGACCGTGGTGCAGAAAGGCCGCCTGCAGCCCGGCCGCATGTTCCTCGTGGACACCGCGCAGGGCCGCATCATCGACGACGAGGAGATCAAGCGCACCGTCGCCACGCAGCGCCCGTACCGCGAGTGGCTCGACGAGTACCTCGTGCACATCGACGACCTGCCGGCCGCGCCGGAGGTGCCGCAGCCCGACCCGGACACCCTGCTGCAGCGGCAGGTCGCGTTCGGCTACACGTTCGAGGACGAGCGCCGCATCCTCACCCCGATGGCGAAGGACGGCGTCGAGGCCGTGGGCTCGATGGGCAACGACACGCCGCTCGCGGTGCTGTCGAACAAGCCACGCCCGCTGTACGACTACTTCAAGCAGCTGTTCGCGCAGGTGACCAACCCGCCGATCGACTGCATCCGCGAGGAATTGATCACGTCCGCCGAGACCCGCCTCGGCTCCGAGGGCAACCTGCTGAACCCGCAGCCCTCCGACTGCCGGCGCCTCGAACTCAAGTGGCCGATCATCACCAACGAGGAATTCGCCAAGGTCCGCCGCATGGACCTGCCGGGCCTGCGCGTCGGCGTGCTGCCCATCCTGTTCCGCGTGTCGCGCGGCGAGAAGGGCCTGGTGAAGTCGCTCGAGGAGCTGCGCTTCATGGCGCGGCGCCTGATCGAGGAGGAGGAGTGCAACGTCCTCGTCCTGAGCGACCGCGGCGTGAACAAGGAATTCGCACCGGTGCCGGCGCTGATGGCGGTGGCGGGCCTGCACCACTACCTGATCCGCGAGGGCCTGCGCACGCGCGTGAGCCTCGTGCTCGAGACCGGCGAAGCGCGCGAGGTGCACCACTTCTCGCTGCTGATCGGCTACGGCGTGAGCGTGATCAACCCCTACCTCGCGTTCGAGACCATCGACCGCATGATCGACGAGGGCCTGCTGCCCGGCGTCGACTACAAGACCGCCTGCAGGAATTTCGTGAAGGCCGCGTC
>JAGVUU010000118.1 GCA_019136105.1 Gammaproteobacteria bacterium | reverse complement strand
CAGCTGCGTTCGTGCAGGGTGCGCATGATGGTGCTGCTGACCGTGACGCCGCGGATGTCCTCGATCTCGCTGCGCGTGATCGGCTGGCGATAGGCAATCAGCGCGAGCGTCTCGAGCAGCGCTCGCGAATAGCGGCTCGGCCGCTCCTGCCACAGGCGCGAGACCACGTCGGCATACTGGGCGCGCACCTGCATGCGCCAGCCGCTCGCCACCTCGCGCAGTTCGCAGGCGCGGTCCGCACAGCGCCCGGCCAGTTCCTCGAGGGCGGCATTCACCTCTTCGACCGAAGGCCGCTGGCTCTCCTCGAACAGCTCGAGCATCTGGTCGACGCTGACCGGCCGGCCGGCCGCGAGCAGCACGGCCTCCAGCACGTACGACAGGGATTGTTCACTCATGGTTCGGTCCGGTTGGCGTCGGTACGGTCGTCGTACTCGATGTGGGTGACGTTGCGCGGTGCGCCGGCGCGCACGTGAATCGGCGCGAACGGCTCGGACTGGACGATTTCGACGAGCCCTTCGCGCAGCAGCTCGAGGATGGCGGAGAACGTGACGGTCACGCCCATGCGGCCTTCCTGCGGCCGGAACAGTTGCGTGAACTCGACGAACGCCTGCGTCTTGAGCGCCCCGAGCACGTCCGACATGCGTTGGCGCACCGACAGGCGTTCGCGCGAGATGTGGTGGTGCGCGAACATGTCGGCGCGCTGCATCACGTCCTTGAGCGCAACCAGCATCTCCTTGAGCGTCACGTCGGGCAGCAACCGCACGACCCGCCGCTCGGTGAGCTCGGCCGACGCCGGGAACGTGTCGCGATCGACGCGCGGCAGCGTCTCGATGTCCATCGCGGCCTGCTTGAAGCGCTCGTACTCCTGCAGGCGGCGCACGAGTTCGGCGCGCGGATCCTCTTCCTCCGGGCCGCCCTCGCCCTGCGGGCGCGGCAGCAGCATGCGCGACTTGATCTCCGCGAGCGTCGCAGCCATCAGCAGGTATTCACCCGCGAGCTCGAGCTGCATCTCGGTCATCACGTCGATGTACTGCAGGTACTGGCGCGTGATCTCGGCGATCGGGATGTCGACGATGTCGAGGTTCTGGCGGCGGATGAGGTAGAGCAGCAGGTCGAGCGGACCCTCGAACGCCTCGAGGAACACCTGCAGCGCGTCCGGCGGGATGTAGAGATCCCGCGGCATCTGCGTGATCGGCTCGCCCTCGACCACGGCGAACGGCATCTCGCCCTGCTCCGGCGGCATCTCGGCCGGCGCAGCCTCGGCGGGCTGCGCGAGGCCGCCCTCGATCACGGTCAGCTCAGGCTTGCTCATGCCTCGCCCTCAGCGGTACGACAGGCCGATGGCCTGCTTGACGTCGTCGAGCGTCTGGCTCGCCACCTCGCGCGCCTTCTCGCAACCTTCGGCGATGATGCCGCGCACGAGGTCGGGGTTGTCCTCGTACTCCTGGGCGCGCTGGCGCATGCCCGAAATCTCGTCGACGACACGCTCGATCAGAGGCTTCTTGCACTCGAGGCAGCCGATGCCAGCGCTGCGGCAGCCCTGGTCTACCCACTTCAGCGTGTCTTCGCTCGAGTAGAGCTTGTGCAGGTCCCAGACCGGGCACTTCTCGGGGTCGCCCGGATCGGTGCGCCGGACGCGGGCCGGGTCCGTCTGCATCGTCTTGAGCTTGGCGGCCACGGCGTCCGGGTCCTCGCGGAGCCCGATCGTGTTGCCGTACGACTTCGACATCTTGCGGCCGTCGAGCCCCGTGACCTTGGGCGTGGCCGTGAGCAGCACCTCGGGCTCGGGCAGGATCGAGCGACCGGTGCCCTCGAGGTACCCCAGCAGACGCTCGCGATCGGCGAGCGTCAGGCGCGAATTGGCCTCGAGCAGTGCGTGGGCCCGATCGAGCGACTCCGCCTCGCCCTTCTCCTGGTAGGCGCGACGCAACTCGCGATACAGGGCTGCGTTCTTCGAGCCGAGGTTCTTCACGGCGCGCTCGGCCTTCGCCTCGAAGTCGGGCTCGCGGCCGTAGATGAAGTTGAACCGGCGCGCGATCTCGCGCGTGATCTCGACGTGCGCCACCTGGTCCTCGCCCACCGGCACGTACATGGGACGGTAGAGCAGGATGTCGGCGCTCTGCAGCAGCGGGTAGCCCAGGAAGCCGTACGTGGCGAGGTCCTTCTCCTTGAGCTGTTCCTGCTGGTCCTTGTACGTAGGCACTCTTTCCAGCCAGCCCAGCGGCGTGATCATCGACAGCAGCAGGTGCAGTTCGGCGTGCTCCGGCACCTTCGACTGGATGAACAGCGTGGCCACCGCCGGGTTGAGCCCGGCCGCGAGCCAGTCCACCACCATCTGCCAGGTGTTGCCCTCGATGCTGCTCGTGTCGTCGTAGCCGGTCGTGAGCGCGTGGTAGTCCGCGACGAAGAAATAGCAGTCGTACTCGTACTGCAGCTCGGTCCAGTTCTTGAGCGCGCCGTGGTAGTTGCCGAGGTGCAGCGTGCCGGTCGGACGCATCCCGGAGAGCACGCGGCGCGGAGCGGTGACGGATGAACTCAACTCGGATCCCTGGGGCTGGCGGAGGGGAACCGCGATTATACGCAGGCGGGCCGCGCGGCCGTCATTCGAACGCGCTGACGTCGCCTCTGCCCCGGCGCACCACCACCGGGGCCAGCCCGGACAGGTCCACGATGCTGCTGGGCTCGAACCCGCCCGGCCCGCCGTCGATCACGAGGTCCACCGCGTGTTCGAGCCGCTCCTTGATCTCGTGCGGATCGGTCATGGGCGCGGACTCGCCCGGCAACAGCAGCGTCGAGCTCATGATCGGCTCGCCCAGCTCGGCCAGGAGCATGCGGACGATGGCGTTGTCCGGCACGCGGATGCCAATGGTGCGCCGCTTCGGGTTCTGCAGCCGCTTCGGCACCTCGCGGGTCGCCTCGAGCAGGAAGGTGTAGGGGCCCGGCGTGAAGGCCCGCAGCGTGCGGTACTGCGTGTTGTC
>JAGVUU010000077.1 GCA_019136105.1 Gammaproteobacteria bacterium | reverse complement strand
GGTACATGAAGCCGCCGATGCCATGGTCGATCAGTTTGCCGGACGCGTCCTTCTTCACCTGGTGGCAGGCCACGCACTTCATGTCGCCGCCCTTCTTCGCCACCGGGTCATACCCCATGTGCACGTCTTCGCTGCGGTCCAGGTACTTGGCCGGGTCCGCCGCCGGGTCGGTCGCCTTCGGGAAACCCATGCGCGTCGAGATGTCGCCGTGCTTGACGTTGTCGTCGCCGCCCGCGCGCGAGTGGCAGAACACGCAGGTCGAACGCGGCGGCACGCCGCCGTTCATGCCGACGCTCTGCGCCACTTTCTGCAGCGCTTCGGTGGTCATGTCGGGGCCGCCCGCGATCGGTTGCGTGGCCGTCGGGGCCGCGACCTTCTTGTACGTGCCGGTCTGGTCGTGGCACGCGAGGCAGTCGATGTTCTTCGGGTTGCCGAAGTCGTAGGTCTTGGTGCTCCAGCCGTAGCCGATGTGGCACTGCGAGCAGCGGGCCTCGTTGGTCGGCACGGCGAGGCAGAAGTTGTTGATCAGGTCCTTCTTGCCGTGGATCGTGCCCTCGAAGCCCTTGATGCCGGACACGGTGCCTTCCCACTTCCAGTGGGCGGTCTTCATCACGTCATCGCCGCTCCTGCCGTGGCAGTAGAGGCACTGGGACGTGCTGGTGTACGGATTCTCGGTGAAGTAGCCCTTGTGCAGGCTGGCCGTGTCGTAGCCGGTGGACGTCGTGCGGCAGTCGTTCACGTCGACCTTGCCGTCCTTGTTGATGTCCTCCGTGGCGAGGTCGCCCACGCCGTTGCCGTTCAGGTCCCAGCAATTCAGGCCGTTCGCGCCCGTGGCGCCCGTCGCACCGGTCGCGCCGGTCGGGCCCGCCGGACCGGTCGGTCCCGTTGCGCCGTCCTTGCCGTCATCGCCTTCGCAACCAGCGATTCCGACGCCGAGCAGCAAGGCTGCTGCCAGCGTCACCCATCCCTTCCGGGCAAATCCATTCAGCGTTTTCATGGCCACCTCTGGCGTCAGTCATTGTTGTGCACTGCATCATGCATAGGCCATGCCAAGGAGGGAGGATCCAAGCCAGCGCTTGGAAAACAGCGGGTTGCGTGAATGGCACCGGGGGACTGCGGCAATCCGCGACGCGATCGCCTGCCAGTGCTGGCAGACTGCCTGCCATGGATATGACAGACGGACACACGCGTGCATCGGCCACGGCCTCAGGCCTGCCGCAGGAGCTGCAATCACTGGTGGCCCAGCTGCACGGCGCCCACATCGTGATCGATGCCGACTACCGCATCGTTGCGGCGAACGACGCTTACCGCGAGGCCTTCCAGGTGGCGGGCGACGTCGTGGGGCGCCACTGCTACGAGGTGTCGCACGGCTATGCGGTGCCGTGCGACCAGGCCGGCGAATCGTGTCCGCGCCGGCGCGCGGCGGAGTCGGGGCATTACCAGCGCGTGCTGCACGTGCACCACACGTCGCGCGGCGAGGAATACGTGCAGGTCCACATGTACCCGCTGCGAACCGGGAGCGGCGGCGTCACGCTGTTCGTCGAGCACATGACGGCGCTGCCCGTGGCTCGCGCGGCACGGGCGTCCGGCGGGCTCGTCGGGCGTTCGCCGGCGTTCATCGGGATGATGGAGCAGGTGTCGCGCGTCGCGCCGACGGACACCGCCGTGCTGCTGCTCGGCGAGACGGGCACCGGCAAGGAAATGGTGGCGCGCGCCATTCACGAGGCCAGCACGCGCGCGCACGCGCCGTTCGTGCCGGTGGACTGCTCGGGCCTCGCGGAAACGCTGGTCGAGAGCGAGTTGTTCGGGCACGAGAAGGGCGCGTTCACCGGGGCGCTGGCCCGCAAGGCCGGCCTGGTGGAAGCGGCCGCGGGCGGCACGCTGTTCCTCGACGAGGTGGGCGACATTCCGCTCGGCCTGCAGGTGAAGCTGCTGCGCCTGCTCGAGACGGGCACGTTCCGGCGCGTGGGCGGCATCGAGCCGCAGCATGCGACCTTTCGCCTGATCGCCGCGACCCACCGCGACCTCATGCAGCGCGTGCGCGACGAACAATTCCGGGCGGACCTGTATTACCGCCTCGCGGCCTTCCCCATCCGCCTGCCGGCGCTGCGCGACCGGCGCACCGACATCCCGCTGCTCGCGGACTCCCTCCTGGAACGCCTCGGCGGGGAGCACCCGCATCGGCTCGCAGCAGACGCCATCGAGTGCCTCACGCGCTACGACTATCCGGGCAACGTGCGCGAACTGCGCAACATCCTCGAGCGCGCGAGCCTGATGGCCGACGGCACGCTGATCGAACGCCGCGACCTGCCGCCCGAGATCTGTGCCGCGGCGTGCCGCAGCACGGCGGCGGCGAACCCGGTCGAGGATGCCGGACGCCGCGCGTTCGCTCGTGCCGTCGCAGCGCACACTGGATCGCGCCGCGAGCTGGCCGAGAGCTTGCGGATGAGCGAGCGCACGCTGTACCGCCGCCTGCGCGAACTCGAGCGCGGCTGATCGCGCGCCAAAAGAAAAACCCCCGACGGGCGGCCCCGTCGGGGGTTTTGTTTGAGAGCCTGGCGGTGACCTACTCTTGCATGGTCGAAGACCACACTACCATCGGCGCTGAGCGTTTTCACTTCCGAGTTCGAAAAGGGATCGGGTGGTTCCCGCTCGCTATGGCCGCCAGGCAAACTGGTCGCACGCCCCGCTGTCGCGGGGCACGCAGATTCGAATTGGGTAGACGCGAAGCGTGTCGCAGTCGCGCGATATCGCGCTGAACTCACGCCATCGACCGGAAATCTCCAGGCCGATTGGGTGTTATATGGTCAAGCCTCACGGGCAATTAGTACTGGTTAGCTCAATGCATTACTGCACTTACACACCCAGCCTATCAACGTCGTAGTCTGCGACGGCCCTTCAGGGGGATCGAGTCCCCAGGGAGAACTCATCTTGGGGGGGGCTTCCCGCTTAGATGCTTTCAGCGGTTATCCCGTCCGT
>JAGVUU010000100.1 GCA_019136105.1 Gammaproteobacteria bacterium | reverse complement strand
GGGGCGGTGGCGATCGCGGCCGCGGTGGCCGCGGAGGCGACCGTCGCGAGGGCCGTCGTGGCGGACATCGCGAAGCACCGCGCCGGGAATCCCCGGCCGCGCAGGCGCCGGCGGCGGCGCCCGAAACAACCGTCAGCGCGCCGACGAGCGGCTCGGACGCGCAATCTGCCAACACAGCCGAAGGCGCAGCGCCGGCCAAGCGGCGCCGGCGCCGCCGTGGTGGTGCGAAGCGCCGCGAGGGCCAGGGCGGTGGCGAAGGCCAGGCCAGCGCACCGGCCGGCGGCGAGCCGGGTTCGGCGCCCTCGGGCGAGTGAGGATGGCGGTGACCCGGCCCGTCAGGGCACGAGGTCACCGAGCCCGCGAATCGCTGTGAATCCCGGCAGCGCCGCGCGTGGCGGCTGCGTCGAATCCGGCAACAGCACCTGGTAGATCTGCCGCAGCCCCGCGGCTCGGGCCGCGCGCAAGACGGCCACGCTGTCGTCGACGAACAACGTGGCCGCCGGATCCACGCCATGGCGCTGCGCGAGCCGGTCCCAGAATTCCGGTTCTTCCTTGGGGACGCCGAATTCGTGCGACGAGACGAGTTCGTCGAAGTGCCGTGCGAGCCCCGTCGCACGGTTCTTCACGTCGAGGCTGATCGGGTGCGCGTTGGTGGTGAGCAGCAGGCGCTTGCCCCGCGCCCGCACCTCATCGAGGAACTCGAGCGCGCCCGGCAGGTAGCGGATGTGCTCTTGCATCTCGGCTTTCAGCGTCGCGATGTCGAAGTCGAGTTCCTCGCTCCAGTGATCCACGCAGTACCACTCGAGCGTCCCGCGCTTCGCGTCGAATCGCGCGTGCAGCTGGGGAATCGCCTGGTCGGCCGGCACGCCGTGCTTCTCGCCCCAGCGCCGGGGCAACGCATCGAGCCAGAACAGGTTGTCGAACGACAGGTCGAGCACCGTGCCGTCCATGTCGAGGCACACGGTGGTCACGGCGTCCCAGTCAGTTACGAGCGCGGCGGGGCTCGGTTCGGACATCACGGCGGTCACGTCCATGGCGTGCGTCGGGGGCCGCTATGATACGGGCTCGATCCAGACGATCCGGAGCTTTCCGCATGCCCGACACCGACGCCGGCCGCCTTGCAGCGCTGCTGCCCCCCGTGCTCGACGCCGTCGCCGCCGCCGGCACCGCGATCCTCGAGGTGTACGCGACCGCCCACGACATCGAGTACAAGGCCGACGACTCCCCGCTCACGCGTGCGGACCGGGCAGCACACGAGATCCTCGCCGCGCGGCTCGCCGCGATCACGCCGGGGCTGCCGATCCTGTCGGAGGAGCACGAGGCCGGGCACGCGCGGGCCGTGCGCGGCCAGTGGCGTGAGTACTGGCTCGTCGATCCGCTCGACGGCACCAAGGAGTTCATCAGCCGCAACGGCGAGTTCACCGTGAACGTCGCGCTGGTGCGGGATCACCGGCCCGTACTCGGCGTCGTGGCCGCCCCGGCGCTGGGGCTCACCTATTACGCCGCCGCGGGCGTCGGCGCGTTCCGGCGCGAGGACGGCGGCCAACCCGAGCCGATCCGGACGCGGCCGGCGGCCGATCCGCTCGTCATCGTCGGCAGCCGCTCGCACCGCGGCGATTCGCTCGACGGCGTGCTGGCGAAGCTCGGCGCCCACGAACTGCGCCCCATGGGCAGCGCGCTCAAGTTCTGCCTCGTGGCCGAAGGCTCGGCCGATTTCTATCCGAGGCTCGGGCCCACGTCGGAATGGGACACGGCAGCGGCCCAGGCGGTCGTCGAGATGGCCGGCGGCGCCGTCACCACGCTCGACGGCGCACCGCTGCGCTACAACGAGCGCGACACGCTGCTCAACCCGCACTTCATGGCCTGCGGCGATCGCAGCCGGCGCTGGGCCGGGCTGTTCTGAAGCGTGGAGCTCACCTGGACAATGCTGTTCGCGCTGATGGCCCTGCTGGCCACGGCGTGGTTCTGGTATGACAGCCTCGGCGCGCGGGAAGCGGCGAACGCGGCGGCCCTCGAGACCTGTGGCAGCACCGGCGCCGCCCTGCTCGACGGCACGGTGGCCTTCCGCCGCCTCGAGATGGTGCGGGTCGCGGGCGGCTCGCTCGGATTCCGGCGCACCTACGTCTTCGACTACACGCGCGACGGCGCCACCCGCCAGCAGGGCTTCGTCGTCATGACCGGCCGCAGCGTCGACACGGTGGGGCTCTGACCGCGGCTATCCCCTTTTGCGCCCACGAGGGCTAAGCTTGACGGCCTGCATCCGAGGGATTCCGGGGCCGGCCTGCCATGTCTGAAGCGACCGATAACGTCGACACCGAGACGTTCAAGCACCTCGAGCGATTGCGCCAGCTGCGCATCGAGCACCGCGACCTCGACGACGTGATCCACCGCCTGCAGCTCGACCTGTACGTGGACCAGGTGCAGATGCGCCGCCTGAAGAAGCGCAAGCTGCTGCTCAAGGACCAGATCGCGCGGCTCGAGAGCCAGCTGATTCCCGACCTGAACGCCTGAGCCGATGCAGACCTCGCTGCAAACGGCCCGCGAAATCGTCGACCGCCTGCTGCTCCCCGACAGCCTCCTGCAGGTCGCGGTCATCGGCGGCGCGCTCCTGCTCGGCTGGTGGATCGCCCGGCTGGTGCGGCCACGGTTCGCGAGCACCATCGCGCCGGACGACCTGCAGGGCCGGCTGCGGGAGATCGCCTGGGTCGCGGCGCCGTTCGCCATCACGCTGCTGATCCTCGCGACGGTGGACGGGTTGCTCCACGCCGCAGGCGTGCCGGCACGGATCGTCGACGTCGCGGTGCAGCTCACCGCGCTGCTGCTGTTGATCCGCGCCATCGTCTACGTGATCCGCGTCTCCTTGGGTGCCCGCGCGCGCATCAAGGGCTGGGGCACGCCGATCAGCCTGATCGTCTGGGTGTTCCTGTCGCTGCACCTGCTCGGCTGGGGCGACACCGTGATCGGCGTGCTCGACGGGATGGGC
>JAGVUU010000101.1 GCA_019136105.1 Gammaproteobacteria bacterium | reverse complement strand
CACAGCACCCCAGTTACCCCTGCCTCGGCCTCTCGGCCGGACAGGGTACGGGGTGGTCAATTTTGGACGCCGGTTACACCCCGAACCTGGTCAGAATTGCACGCCTGTCCACACTTCGTGGTGTCGTCACACTTGCGTACGCGCTGCATCAGACGAAGTGCAGCTTGCATAGATTCCAGAGGCTCTACGTTGATGGTCGGAACACGCGACGGAGCGGCGCATCCTCAAGTCAACTCGCTTATCGGTGGGCTCACGGGGAGGTCACGCCGAGCGATGCAACAGTCAGGGCTCTCTCGGCAGTTATCCCGAACATCCACACGCTGTATGCCCACCCGGTGTTCTACTTGCTACAGGACAGCAAGGTCGACTTCGCATACTCCTACTCTCTACTGACCTGCTACGTACGCGGCCTCGGCCCTATGGATGAGAGTGAGGGCGCGAAAGGCGGGCACCGGGTGGCATGCTTCATGCGCTTGTCTCCCGAATCCAGCGCCCTTGACGTGCTCGACACGTTCGCCGTGGCCGTCGCATTGCTACGTTGCGCCGAGGCGTTTGATGTCGCAGATTACCATCTCAAGGGAATCCCCGGCCTTTACGCGGGAGTACCTGTTGTTGCGAGCCAACCTTGGTTCGCGGCACATTGGCGACTATTCAGGCACTGCGTCATGCGCGTGCATCGACGCTGCCGCGCTTCTGCGCTCGTTTGCGAACCGAACTGGACGGCCATTCGCCGGCAGACCGATGCGATTGGACTCCACGATCCCGCGTTGGGATTGAATGCAAGAGTCTTCGGTTCGAATGCGGCCGGCCTCAGCGAACTCGTTTTGCAGCGGGACATTCGGGCGGCTAAGGTGAGCCACGACCAATCGAGGGACGCCACATCGCTTCTGGAACCGAAATGGTGGCAAGCGTTTGCTACGCGCCCGCGTGCTCGGTGATTTCCAGGTTGTTGTGGAGGCACACCGAAGGTTGACGGAATTTCACTCAGCGCAGACGCCGCGGCCTGACCACGCTGTGCGCGTGCATGGTATGAGGAGGTCAGCACCTTTCGCCGCCGGCCGCTGGTCCAGGCTGGACGGCCTGTCGAGAACCTGACGAGCGCGCGACGGCATGGCGGCCACCAACTAGTTCGAGGCAATCCCCATCGACGTTGGTGCGTACACGCAGAGGTCCGGCTCGTTGACCGTGCCACCTGCGCACCCGATCAGCTCCTGTGTATCGAAAGACAGCCAGGCCGGCGGCTTGTCGGAGCGTCCCGGTCAGGAGGTTGCCCACACCCCGGAAAGCAGCGCAGCCTGCTCAAGGACAGTCTCCGTGGCCTTCTCCTGCTTGTCCGGCGGGTAGCCGTACTTGCGTAGGATGCGCTTGACCAGCACGCGCAGCTGCGCGCGGACGTTCTCACGCAGCGTCCAGTCGATGGTGACGTTGGCGCGCACGGTCTTGACCAGTTCCTGTGCGATGGTGCGCAGCGTGTCGTCGCCCAGCACCTTCACCGCGCTGTCGTTGGTCTCCAACGCGTCATAGAACGCCAGCTCGTCCTCGGATAGCTTCAGCGCGTCACCGCGTGCGTGTGCCTCTCGCATCTCCTTCGCGAGCCCGATCAGTTCCTCGATCACCTGCGCCGCCTCGATGGCGCGGTTCTGGTAGCGGCGGATCGTCTGCTCCAGCATTTCGGCGAAGGAGCGCGCCTGCACCACGTTCTTGCGTCGACGTGTCGCCAGCTCGCCCTTGAGCAGCTTCTCCAGTAACTCCACCGCGAGATTGCGCTGAGGCATCCCGCGCACCTCCGCGAGGAATTCCTCGGAGAGGATCGATATGTCGGGCTTGGCCAACCCCGCCGCGGCGAAGATGTCGATCACGCCCTCGGGCGCCACGGCGCGCGAGATGATCTGCCGCACCGCGTGCTCGATGTCCTCCTCGGGCCGCGCATCGCCGGGCGCGCGCTTGGCGAGCACCGCCCGCACGGCCTGGAAGAACGCCACGTCGTCTCGGATGCGCAGCGCCTCGGCATGCGGCACGGCCAGCGCGAACGCATGCGACAACTCCCGCACCGCACCCACGCAGCGGTCCTTGCCGCCTTCCTGCGCCAGGATGTGCTCCTGCGCGGCCGGCAGCAGGCCGAGGCGCTCTGGCGGCGTGCCGGTCGTCCACTTGCCCCAGTCGAAACCGTGGAAGAGTCCGGCGCAGACCTCGTGCTTCTCCAGCATCACTGCCACCGCCTCGTCCTGGTCGAGCGCCGTGCGCCCGGTGCCACCGCTCTCGGTGTAGGTGGCCAGCGCCTGCTTCAACTCCTGCGCGAGGCCCAGGTAGTCAACCACCAGCCCGCCGGGCTTGTCCTTGAAGACCCGGTTCACGCGCGCGATCGCCTGCATCAGCCCGTGTCCGCGCATCGGCTTGTCGATGTACATCGTGTGCAGGCTCGGCGCGTCGAAGCCGGTGAGCCACATGTCGCGCACGAGCACGAGCCTGAACGCGTCCTTCGGGTCGCGGAAGCGGTTGGCCAGCGCCTCGCGCCGCGGCTTGTTGCGGATGTGCGGCTGCCAGTCGGGCGGGTCGGAGGCTGAACCGGTCATCACGACCTTGAGCGCGCCGTGCTCGTCGTCGGCGTCATCCCATTGTGGGCGCAACTTCACGAGCTCGCGGTGCAGCTCCACGCAGATGCGTCGACTCATGCAAACGATCATCGCCTTGCCGTCCATCGCATCGAGCCGCTTCTCGAAATGCTCGACGATGTCCCTGGCCACCAGCTCCAGCCGCTTCTCGGCGCCGACCACCGCCTCGAGCTGCGCCCATTTGCTCTTGAGCTTCTCCTTGCGCTCGACCTCCTCGCCCTCGGTGGCCTCCTCGAACCCGGGGTCGATCTTTGGCCGCTCCGCCTCGTCGAGCGCAAGCTTGGCCAACCGGCTCTCGTAGTAGATTGGCACCGTCGCGCCGTCCTGCACGGCGCGCTGGATGTCGTAAACGCTGATGTAGTCGCCGAACACCGCG
>JAGVUU010000326.1 GCA_019136105.1 Gammaproteobacteria bacterium | reverse complement strand
AGCGCGGCCAGCACGCCCGCGTACATGATGTTCTTCATCAGGATGCGGTTGCGCACCCCGACGAAGTTCTCGTTGCAGATGCGCGCGAGGGGCACGCCGAGGATGGTGATGTCGTCGCGCGTGAGCACCGTGGCGCGCGGCCACGTCGAGTCGTAGATCAGGTAACCGCCGGGCGACACCTCGCGCACGTCCTTGTGGTCGGTCTCGGCGTTCATCGCCACCATCAGGTCCACGCGGCCCGAGCGGGCGACGTAGCCGTCCCTGGTCACGCGGATCTCGTACCACGTGGGCAGGCCCTGGATGTTGGAAGGGAAGTAGTTCTTCCCCATCACCGGGATGCCCATGCGGAAGATGGACTTCATCAGCAACGTGTTGGCACTGGCCGAGCCGGTGCCGTTCACGTTGGCGAGCTTGATGACGAAGTCGTTTACGCGGTCTGGCGCTTTTGCGGGCTGGGCCATGTGTGGTCGGTCGCGTGGGGCAGGTGGATCGTCGACTTCTGCATGTCCCAGGCTGCCGTGGGGCAGCGCTCGGCGCAGAGTCCGCAGTGCACGCAGAGGTCCTCGTCCTTCACCATGACGCGGCCCGTCTGCTTGAGCGGTTCGGAGACGTACAGCGGCTCGTGCGGGGTCTTCCGCGGCGCCTTGAGGCGTGTGACGAGGTCCGCCTCCTCACCGTTTCTCGTGATGGTGAGGCAGTCGGTCGGGCAGATGTCGATGCACGCGTCGCACTCGATGCAGAGCTTCGCGTCGAACACCGTCTGGATGTCGCAGTTGAGGCAGCGCTGCACCTCGGCTGCCGTCTGCTCGGGATCGAAGCCGAGCTCGACCTCGATGTTGATCTGCTTGAAGCGCTCCTTGAGGCTCACGTGCGGCACGAGCCGGCGCTCGACCGGGTTGTAGTCGTTCTTGTACGACCACTCGTGCAGGCCCATCTTGCGGCTCGAGAGGTTCATCGTGGGCGGCAGGCGGTTCGTCACCGGCTCGCCCATGCAGAAGTTGTGGATCGAGATCGCGGCCTGGTGGCCGTGTTCGACCGCCCAGATGATGTTCTTCGGGCCGAACGCGGCGTCGCCGCCGAAGAACACGTCGGGGCGCGTGGACTGGTGCGTCTTCTCGTCCACCACCGGCACGTGCCACTTGTCGAACTGGATCCCCAGGTCGTCCTCGATCCACGGGAACGCGTTCTCCTGGCCGATGGCGAGGATCACGTCGTCCGCCGGGAAGAACTCCTCCCCCACCACGCGCTCGGCGGTGATGCGGCCGCGGGCGTCGATGTCGTACTCCATCTTGTCGAACGTCATGCCGGCGAGCTTGCCGTTCTCGATGACGAACGCCTTCGGCGCGTGGTTCACCACGATCTCGACGTTCTCGGCCTCGGCGTCCTCGAGTTCCCACTCCGACGCCTTGAAGAACTGGCGCGGCTTGCGTGCCATCACTTTCACGTCGGCAGCGCCGAGGCGCAGCGACGAGCGGCAGCAGTCCATCGCCGTGTTGCCGACGCCGATGATCAGGACGCGGCTGCCGATCTTGTCGATGTGCTTGAACGCGACCGACTCGAGCCACTGGATGCCGATGTGGATGCTGGCGTCGCCTTCCTTGCGGCCCGGCAGCTTCAGCTCCTTGCCCTTGGGGGCGCCCGAGCCCACGAACACCGCGTCGAAGCCGCCGGTCGTGAGGAGCTTCTTCAGGCTGTCGATGCGCGAGTTGTAGCGGATCTCGGCGCCCATGCCCGTGATGTAGCCGATTTCCTCGTCGATCACCGTCTCGGGCAGGCGGAACGCCGGGATGTTGGTGCGCATCAGGCCGCCCGGCTTGTCCCACTGCTCGAAGATCACCACTTCATAGCCGAGTGGCAGCAGGTCGTTCGCGACCGTGAGCGAGGCCGGGCCCGCGCCGATGCACGCGACCCGCTTGCCGCTCTTCTGGTCCGGGATGACCGGCAGGCGATCGACGATCTCGTCCTTGTGGTCGGCGGCGACGCGCTTCAGGCGGCAGATCGCGACCGGCTTTTCCTCGACGCGGCCGCGGCGGCAGGCGGGCTCGCAGGGGCGGTCGCACACGCGGCCGAGGATGCCCGGGAACACGTTCGACTCGCGGTTGACCATGTACGCGTCGGAGAACTGGCCGAGCGCGATCAAGCGGATGTATTCGGGAACGTCGGTGTGTGCCGGACAGGCCCACTGGCAGTCGACGACCCGGTGGAAATAGTCCGGGTTGGAAGTATCGGTCGGTTGCACGGCAGCTCGACCCTCGGGGGCGGGAGGCAAGCGGCGAGCTTAGCCGTTCTGCGGGGGCGCGCAACCGCGCCGACGATCCGGGCTACGGCAGGCGGATGCGAAAGCGGACCGTGAACGCGGGTTGCCCGCTGCTGCCTGCGCCGGCGAGGGTGCCGGACGGCGCGATGCGGAGGCCGGTCACGGCCGGGTCATAACCGTCCGGATCCGCGACCGGCGTGTACCCGTAGGGCGGACCGCCGCCCGGCTGGTTCGAATAACTGACCGCGCTGGCGGCGTTCCACGCGAGACCGCTCGGCGGCATGCCGTCGACGAACTCGATCGCGTCGGCACCGGCCACGTACAGCGCGGCGCCCGGCGGCAGCGGGTCGGTGATCACCAGCGAGTTTGCATCGACGGGTCCGGGTCCGGTGTTGGTCACCGTGACGGCATAGCGCACGACGCCGCCGGGAATGCGGCGCGGCTGCGTGGTGCCGTTGAGCGGGTCGGACCACGCCGTCGATGTCTTCTGCACGCGCAGGGCGGGCGCCGGCAGCTGCACGGCGAACGCGCCGACGCCGAGGTCGATCACCGTGCCTTCCGTGCCCTCGTCGGCCACCACGCGCAGCGTCCAGGCGCCGCCCGCGGCGCCGGTCGGCACGACGTACGCGTATTCGAACGTGGCGCTGGCGGCGCCCGAGTCCGCGACGCGCGGCATCGCCTGGTTCGCGAGAGCCACGGCGCCGGACGGATCGAGCACGGTCTGGCGCACCGCGCTGATGTCGAAG
>JAGVUU010000039.1 GCA_019136105.1 Gammaproteobacteria bacterium | reverse complement strand
CTCGGCAGAGGACCTCGAGCGCGTCTTCGTCGATGCCCGCGACTGGCAGGAGGCGCCCGCTGCGCCGGAATCCCAGGCGGCACCCGATGCGGTCGGGGCCGGCGACGAACCCCCACTCGTCGTCGACGAGAATGCGGGCGTCGAGGACATCACGCTCGAGGGCGAACGCATCCGCATCGAGGCACCGGCCGAAGAGCAGGTGACTGAGATCGATCTCGATTCCACGGACGAACTCGAGATCCTGCGCCACGTCCCCGACTCGGCTTACCCCAAGGACGATGAGGAAGCCGAGCGCGAGATCGAGGCGTTCGCGCTGGCGTTGCAAGAAACACCGCTGGTCGCCGCCGAACCGGCAATCGAACGGGCGGCCGAACCTGCCGCCGAGCCGGTCACGGCGATGGCCGGGTCGGCGGCCGCGCCTGCCGAGGCAGTCGAACCGTTACCGCTGGCGGCGCAGCGATGGCGCCGCCCGGCGGCGGAAGAGCAGGCCGAGCCCGCCGCTCCAAGCAGCTCGGTGTGGGGCACACTCGCGTGGTCCCTGGGCGGTTTCGTGCTGGCGGTCGTGCTGGCCGCACAGGTGATTCACCACTTCCGGCAGGACCTCGTGCGTCACCCGCAGATCGGTCCGCCGCTGCGCGCGGCGTACGAGCGCCTCGGGCTCGACCTCATGCCGAACTGGGACCTGGCCGCGTTCGAACTGCGCCAGTGGGGCAACGCCGCCGATGCCGCCGCCGGGGGGCGCATGGTGGTCCGTGCGCCTCGAGCTCGAGGACCGGTTCGGGGCCACCGTCGCCACCCGCGATTTCGAACCGGCCGACTACCTGAAGAATCCGTCGCAGGCCACGCGGCTGATCGCGCCCGGCTCGAGCAGCGAAGCGGAGCTGCTGCTGGCCGACCCCGGCACGGAAGCTGTCGGTTACCGGCTCGACGTCTGCCTGCGCGAGTCAGCCACGTTGCTGCGTTGCGCCCGCGGCCCCGGCTGACCGGATCCCCGCCATGATCACCCTCGGCCCGTACCGGCTGACCGGCCGCGCTTTCCTCGCCCCCATGGCGGGCGTCACCGACCTGCCCTTCCGTCGCTTGTGCCGCCAGCTGGGCGCGACGCTGGCCGCCGGCGAGATGCTGTCCGCGGACGCGCGCCTCTGGGACACGCGCAAGTCGCGCCTGCGTCGCGACCACACCGACGAGCCGGGGCCGCGCGTGGTGCAGATCGCGGGCAGCGACCCGCAGATGATGGCCGATGCCGCGCGCCGTAACGTGGACGCAGGCGCCGAGATCATCGACATCAACATGGGCTGCCCGGCGAAGAAGGTCTGCAACAAGGACGCCGGTTCGGCGCTGCTGCGCGATGAATCACTTGTTGCGGCGATCCTCGAGGCCACCGTAAGCGCCGTGGAAGTGCCCGTGACCCTCAAGATCCGCACGGGCTGGCATCCCGAGGCCCGCAATGGCGTGAACGTTGCCCGCATCGCCGAAGCGGCCGGGATCCGCGCGCTGGCGGTGCACGGCCGCACCCGCGCGTGCCGGTTCGAGGGGGAAGCGGAGTATTCGACCATCGCCGCGATCAAGCGGGCGGTGGCCATCCCCGTCATCGCGAACGGCGACATCGACTCGGCCGCCAAGGCGGCGCAGGTGCTGGCCGAGACCGGCGCCGACGGCGTGATGATCGGCCGCGCCGCCCAGGGGCGGCCGTGGATCTTTCGCGAGATCGAGGCTGCGCTGGCCGGGGAGCCGCTGCCCGCCGAGCCGGACTGCGCGGAAGTGCGTGATATCATGTCCGCTCACCTGCGCGATTTGTACGACTTCTACGGCCCGGAGGCCGGGGTCAGAATCGCGCGCAAGCACATTGGCTGGTATTGCCGGGAGCGTCCGCAGGCGCAGGCCTTCCGTCAGTCCGTGATGCAGGTGGACTCGGCTGCGGGCCAGTTGGCACGGGTGCGCGAATACTTCGACGCGCTCGAGGCCTCGCCCGCCGCCGCTGCCGCCTGAGCCGCGGGCCGGCCGCCATTGGAAGAGGACGGGGGCCCATGGCCGCGCGCAAGAAGACTCGTAGCCGCCGGGAAGCAAGACCGGTGGTACTGCAGAACGGCCGCAGCGTGCCGCTGCGTTCGCACACCGAGCAGGCGCTCGACAATTACTTCACGAGCCTGAACGGGCACGCGCCCGGGCACCTCTATGAACTCGTCATGCGCGAGGTGGAGGAACCGCTGTTCCGCGCGGTGCTCGACTTTGCCGACGGCAACCAGAGCCGCGCCGCCGACATCCTCGGCATCAACCGCGGCACGCTGCGCAAGAAACTCAAGACCTACGGCATTTCCGCCTGAGCCCAGGGCACGGGGTCCACACAGTGAGCGTCACCATCCGCCGGGCTCTGCTCAGCGTCTCGAACAAGGAAGGCCTGCTCGACTTCGCGCGCGCGCTGCGCAGCCGTGGCGTCACCATCCTCTCGACGGGCGGCACGGCCGCCCTGCTGCGCGAGGACGGCATCGAGGTCACCGACGTCGCCACGGTCACCGGCTTCCCGGAGATCATGGACGGCCGCGTCAAGACGCTGCACCCGAAGATCCACGGCGGGCTGCTCGGCCGGCAGGGCATCGACGAGTCGGTGATGGCCCGGCACGGCATCGAGCCGATCGACCTGGTCGCCGTCAACCTCTACCCGTTCGCGGCAACGGTGGCCAAGGCCGGCTGCACCTTCGAGGACGCGATCGAGAACATCGACATCGGCGGACCCGCGATGGTGCGTGCATCGGCGAAGAACCACGACCGCGTGACCATCGTCGTGGACCCGCTCGACTACGGCACGGTGCTCGCCGAGATCGACCGCAGCGGCGGCAGCGTCTCCGACACCACCCGACGCCGGCTCGCGACCAAGGCGTTCGCGCACACGGCGCAGTACGACGCGGCGGTGGCGGCCTACCTCGACCGCGCCACCCGCGGCACGAACGGCAGCGAGTTCCCCGAGCTGCTGGCGCTGCAGTACCGCAAGCGGCTCGACCTGCGCTACGGCGAGAACCCGCACCAGCACGCCGCGTTCTACGTCGCCACCGACAGCCAGGGCGCGTCGGTCGGCTCGGCGTCGCAGCTGCAGGGCAAGGAGTTGTCGTTCAACAACCTCGCCGACGCCGACACCGCCTTCGAGTGCGTGCGGCAATTCGACGCGCCGGCCTGCGTCATCGTGAAGCACGCCAACCCGTGCGGCGTCGCCGTGGCGGCCAGCCTGCGCGAAGCGTACGACCGCGCGTTCCGCACCGACCCCACCTCCGCGTTCGGCGGCATCATCGCGTTCAACCAGCCGCTCGACGCGGAGACGGCGCGCACGATCGTCGAGCGCCAGTTCGTCGAGGTGATCATCGCGCCGTCCGTCGATCCCGAGGCGCGCGAGGCCTGCGCCAAGAAGGAGAACGTGCGACTGCTGGTCACCGGCGGCCTCGCGCCGAGCAATTCGCGATTCGAGATCCGCAGCCTGAATGGCGGCCTGCTGCTGCAGGGCCGCGATCTCGGCATGGCCACGCGCGAACAGCTGCAGGTGGTCACGAAGCGCGCGCCCACCGCGGCCGAGCTCGACGACCTGCTGTTCGCGTGGCAGGTGTGCAAGTTCGTGAAGTCGAACGCCATCGTGTTCGTGAAGGACCGCATGACCGTCGGCGTCGGCGCCGGCCAGATGAGCCGCGTCGTGTCCACCCGCATTGCCGCGATGAAGGCGCGCGACGAGGGCCTCGAGCCGCGCGGTTCGGTCATGGCGTCCGACGCATTCTTCCCG
>JAGVUU010000016.1 GCA_019136105.1 Gammaproteobacteria bacterium | reverse complement strand
TGTCGTACAGGTTCGGCGAGCCGGGGTGCTTCATCTCCGGCGTGCCCCAGCACGGCCACGGCAGGCCGTAGTACTCGCCGTCGCACGGGCCGCCCTCGGCCTTGAGCGTGGTCGTGTTGAAGGTGTGCTTGTTCTCGAGGTGCAGCTTGAGGCGCTCCGGGCTCTGGCCGGTATAGCCGATGGTCCACATGCCGCGGTTGTACTCGCGCACGATGTCCTCGATGAGCGGCTCCTCGCCGTTCACCTGGATGTGCTTGGTGAGCTGCTCCGCGAAGCCGAGCTTCTTCGCGAACTTGTACATGATCACATGGTCGGGCAGCGACTCGAACAGCGGCTCCATGATCTTCTCGCGCCACTGGATCGAGCGGTTGGAGGCCGTGACCGAGCCGTAGGTCTCGAACTGCGTCGCGGCCGGCAGCAGGAACACGCCGTCGGTGCGGTCGTTCAGGACCGCCGAGTGCGTCGGGTACGGGTCGACGATGACCAGCAGGTCGAGCAGCCCCATCGCCTTCTTCATCTCGAAGCCGCGCGTCTGGCTGTTCGGCGCGTGGCCCCACATGAACATCGCCTTGATCGGCGCCTTCTGCGCCATGTTCTCGGCGGGCTCGAGCACGCCGTCGATCCAGCGCGACACGGTGATGCCGCGCAGTTCCATCGCCGGCACCTGGTCCTTGCCTTCCTCGTAGCTCGCCTGGTCGAAACGCGACTTCACCCACTCGTAGTCGAGGTCCCAGACGTTGCACCAGTGCTTCCACGACCCCGCTGCCAGGCCGTAGTAACCGGGCAGCGAGTCCGCCAGCACGCCGAAGTCGGTGGCGCCCTGCACGTTGTCATGGCCGCGGAAGATGTTGGCGCCGCCACCCGCCATGCCGACGTTGCCGAGCGCGAGCTGCAGCACGCAGTAGGCGCGCGTGTTGTTGTTGCCGACAGTGTGCTGCGTGCCGCCCATGCACCAGACGATCGTGCCGGGCTTGTTCTCGGCCATGGTCTGCGCCGCGAGCTTGACCTGCTCCGGCGGCACGCCGGTCACGTCCTGCACGACCTCCGGCGTCCACTTGGCGACTTCGGCACGGATGTCTTCCATGCCGAACACGCGCTGCGCGATGAACTCCTTGTCTTCCCAGCCGTTCTGGAAGACGTGCCAGAGCATGCCCCAGATCAGCGGCACGTCGGTGCCGGAGCGGAGCCGCATGTACTGGTCGGCGTGCGCCGCCGTGCGCGTGAAGCGCGGGTCGGCCACGATCAGCTTGCCGCCGCTTTCCTTGCTGCGCATCACGTGCTGCATGGCGACCGGATGCGCTTCGGCGGCATTGCTGCCGATGAAGAACATCGTCTTCGACAGGTGCATGTCGTTGTACGAGTTCGTCATCGCGCCATAGCCCCACGTGTTCGCTACGCCGGCGACCGTGGTGGAGTGGCAGATGCGCGCCTGGTGGTCGCAGTTGTTCGTGCCCCACATGGCGGCGAACTTGCGGAACAGGTAGGCCTGCTCGTTCGAGAACTTCGCGGAGCCGAGCCAGTAGACCGAGTCGGGGCTGTGCTGCTCGCGGATCTGGAGCAGCTTGTCGCCGATCTCGTTGATCGCGTCGTCCCAGGACACGCGCTGCCACTTGCCGCCGACGAGCTTCATCGGGTACTTGAGGCGCTTGTCGCCGTGGCCGTGCTCGCGCACCGCCGCGCCCTTGGCGCAGTGCGCGCCCATGTTGAACGGCGAATCGAAGTCGGGCTCCTGGCCCGTCCAAACGCCGTTCTGCACCTCGGCGATCACGCCGCAGCCCACCGAGCAGTGGGTGCAGACGGAGCGCTTGATCTCGACGTCGCCCGAGGCGGCCTCGCCCGTGGCGGCGTCGGCACGCTTCATCATGCGCACCGACAGCGTCGTCGCGACTGCCGCGCCACCGGCCGCGAGGCCCGTGCCGCGCAGGAACGTGCGGCGGTCGACGGTACGGCCGAGCAGGCCGCCGCCTGCGGCGGCTGCGGACTTGCCAGGCTCTTGGGTCTGCTTTCTGACCAGCTTCATCGCCGAGTCTCCCGTTTGGAGAGGTGAGTGCGCGTCTGGACCGTTGGCGCCGGGGCGCCGGTCAGAAGCGCGCCTTGTCGTAGTACTTCGAAATGTGCGAAGTCACGCGGTAGCCGGTCGCCGGCTTCGCCTGTGGCTCGGCCGTCGCGGCCGGTTCGGCCGCTACGCTGCCCGCACTGCCCGCCACCGCAGCGAGGCCGCCGGCGGTCGCGAGGTCACGCAGGAACTTGCGGCGATTGGTCTTGGAGTCGCGCAGGTGTCGGATCATGGTCGTGCTTCCTCATGAGGGCATCGCGCCGCCGGCGGCCGGGGTCGTCACCCGGAACGCCTGCGACTCGACACCGATGAACTGCTCGCCGAGCTGGCCGACGGCACGGTAGAACCGCGCCGAGGCGGCCTGCTGCAGGTCGCGGAAAAACTGGGGCAGCCACGGCTCGAGGTGCCGGGCGTAGAAGCGGTGCTGCTCCTCGAGCGGGGCGGGCGTGTCGCTGGTGATGAGCAGGGCCATCGTGTCGCAGAGCGCCGCCGCGTGGTCCTCGGGCTCGTGCACGCCGGCCTGGCGCTCGATGCCGAGCGTGCGCAGGTCGCCGCGCAATTGCGCGAGCGGCTGCTCCATCAGGAAGCCGGTGAGGTACCAGGAGCCGTAGGGCACGATCTCGCCGCGGCCGACACCGATGAACAATGCGTCGTATTCGTCACGGAGCTCGGCAGGCGTGGCGCGTCCGGCCGCGACGGCGAGCAACTGCCAGGACGCCGCGAGCAGGCTCGCGTCGCCCGGTTCGGGTGCGATGCCGCGCAGCAAGTGCAGCAGGTCTTCGTCGGGAGGGGCGGCGAGGAGGTTGCCGAGCAGGGCGTAGACGTTGCCGCGGACACGATCCTCAGCAGCCAGGGCCGTCATCGGCCGGCTCCTGGTGGCTGTCGTGGTCGCGGTCGGGCAGGGCAGCATCGGCTAGTCTCTACAAACACGTCGGCTCCAAAGAAAAGCAAGATATGGGCCAGTTTCGCGCGGCCTGGAATGGCCGTCACACCCCCTGAGTCCGAGGGACGCCGCCGAAATCAAGCCGACATGCGGCATTTTGTCCCTATGGGTTGCCAAAATGGCGCGCATGGGTGCCGCGAATCGCGCTCAGCGGCCTCGCCGAGCCTCGGCCGTGAACATGTCCCGCACCCGGCAGTCCTCGCACATCTGCAGGCGGCGGCGGGCGGCCTCGTCCTGGAACATCCAGTGCCCCTCGAGCTTGCGGCTCAGCTTGTCGAGCATTGCGCGGGTCGCGAACGGCTTGCCGCAGGCCACGCAGCACACCGGCTGCTCCTCGTGCAGGATGCGCGGTCGCTCGCGGGCCTCCACGTCCTGCAGCAGGCGCGGGACCAGCGTGATGGCGTCCTCCGGGCAGGTGCGCTCGCACAGCCCGCACTGCACGCAGTTCCACTCCCGGAAATTGAGCTGCGGCAAGCCGCGCCCGTCCAGCAGCGCGTGCGTCGGGCAAGCCGACACGCAGCTCATGCAGAGCGTGCAGGCGGCCGCATCCACGCGGACTTCGCCGAACGGCGCGCCCACGGGCAGCGGTGTCACGCGCTTCGGTGCCGGGGCGTGCGACTGCAGGTGTTCGAGCGCGAGACGCAGGGTGCCGCGCTTGTCAGCCGGCGGCGCAGCGAACGTCGCCGCTTGTCGCGACAGGCCGGTCGGCAGTCCGGCGAGCGCCTGGATCGCCGCGGCGGACTGACCGGCGTTCAAGAGACGCAGCCGGCTTTCCGGGTACCCCATGCCGGCGAGGATCGCCTGCGCGATCGCGAGTTGCTCTTGCAGCGTCTCGATCACTTGCGGAGGCGTGGTGTCGCAGGTGAGCAGCACGACAGCCTCCGCTCCGTACGCGAGGCTGGCCAGCCAGGAGTCCATGCCGACCGACCCGATCTCCTCGATCGCCACGGGCAGGATCCGCTCCGGCATGGTGGCCACGCAGTCGTCGTCGAGCGCGGCGCCCGACGCCGCATCGTGGAACAGCAGGCTCGGCGACGTGCCGCCGCCGTCCCGATAGTCGCGCAACAACCGCTGCAGCGCGTACAGCAGGTCGCCCGGCACCGGATAGGCATACGTCATGGCGCCGCTCGGGCAACTCGTCGCGCACGTGCCTCCGCCCTGGCAGAGGTAGGGATTCACCTGCACCTTCTCGCCGAGCGAGACGATCGCCTCGGCGGGGCACGCGTCGATGCAGCGTGTGCAGCCGCGCTTCCCGCTGCGCCCGTGCGCGCAGATCTCGGGGTTGTAGTTGAAGTACTTGGGCTTCTCGAACTCACCGCGCATCTCGGGCAGCACGTCAGCGAGTGTCGCTCGCGCGGCCGCGTCTGGGCTCGGCGCGTAATAGCCGAGCGGCGGCATGGCCTGCTGCAACAGGCGTGGCGTGCCGAGGTCCACCACCAGGTCGAAGCGGTCGATCGGTGGCGTGAGCATCGCACCGAGCGCGAGCGGCGTGCCGCCCGTCGCGAGCTGGACGTCGAAGTTGCCCAGCGAGCCACGGACGAGTGGACGCCCGCCGCGGACCACATACGTGCCGTCGATTCGGTCAACGTCGGGCGCGGCATCGCCGGGCACGGTCACCACGCACTCCACCCGGCCGGCCACTTGCCGCACGAGGTCGAGCGCGTCCTCCTCCGCGCCGATCACCAGGCAGCGGCCGCGCGACACGAACTCCACGATCGAAGTGGGCGTGACGACTGCCAACTGCAGGCGGGCGAGAGCGCCGGCGCGGGCGCGCCCGTCGGGACCGGCTTCAGGCAGGGCCGTGTTCAGCATCTTCATCGTTCCGTGCGGTGGACTCCGCGGCGGGGGCCGGCGGAGGTTCGTGGGTGACGGCCGGAGGTGCAGCCTCCTCCGCGGGCGTGTCGCTGGTCAGGGCTTTCCCGGCCCGCCCGGCGAGTTCGCGCGCGGCCTGCTCGACCTGATGGCGCATGTCGGCCGTCACGATGCTGCCGAGCGCCGGGAAACTCGTGAAATCGTCGCGGTAGGTGTCGAGCCCGTCGAACACGTTGAACTTCGGACTGTGGAACAGCTTGCGCAAGGCACGCTTGCGCAGCTCGGCATCGACGCCCGGCGTGAGGAATGCGCTGTAGTCGGAGTCCTGCCCGAGCTGGTCGATGTCGGGCAACTGCACCGGCGGCGGGGCCTCGGCGGTGGGAGCGGGTTCAGCCGTCGCCGCGGGCAGGGAGCCCGGCGCCTGCGGATCCGCCAGCGCCGTAGGGTGTGCGTCGCGTTCCCGTGCCTGCGCCTTCAGGCGCGACCAGCGCCCGAGGAAGGGCTCGTCGGCGTCTGCGGCAGGCGTGTGCGGGGGGTCGCGCTCGCTCATGACTCCTCGTGGGCTGACCAGTCCGTGCGCTTGCGCTTGCGCTTCTCTTCCGGCATGTGGTGGGCGACGACGAATGCCTCGAGGTGCTGATACACCTCGGGCGGAATCGGCGCTGAGAACACGCGGTCGTTCACCTCCACGCCGGAGGAGGCCTCGTCCTGGTCCGCCGTGACCGATTTCGGCACCAGGCGGCCCTGGTCGTCCTCGCTGCAGAGGATGAACAACGACGGCTGGCGACCGGTGAGATTCGCCCAATAGCTCGCGGCGGCATCCCGGAACAGCTCGACGTTGAGGCCGCCCCAGAGGAAGTGCTCTTCGGTTTCGTCCTTGCGAATGGGCGTTCCGCGCGTCTGCTGGACCGCCAGCTCCGCCCCGGCAACGACGCCGACCACGCGCCAGCTCGGGACCTGCCAGCCCTTGCCGGTCACGGTCTTGCGGGCCATCACCACCGCCACGGGCAGGCTGACCCTCGGTCCAGCGCTCATTGCATGAACTCCCACCTGGCGGCCCCGAGGGCCGGCCCGGGCATTCTGCACCAGCCGGTGCGAGGGTGGGCAAGCGTGGTTGACCCGGATGCACGGCGCGCATGGGAATGAATCTTGCACTGCAGTGTGGGCGGGGTGCGTGGATCGCGCCGCGCTGAAGGCCGACTCCCGGCGAGAGGTTCGCGCATGTCTCCCACCAAGCAAGCCGCCAGTGCCTCCACCGCGGAGACCGCGGTACAGGACACGCCGCGCTTCATGAACGTGCGCCAGGTCGCGCACTATCTGCAGCTCAACGAGAAGAAGGTCTACGCGCTCGTGAACGAGGGCCGGATTCCCGCGACCCGCCTCACGGGCAAGTGGCTCTTTCCTCGCGACCTCGTGGACCAGTGGCTGCTCGAGTCGAGCCACGGCGGACTGCTCACCGATCGCATCGTGATTGCCGGCAGCGACGATCCGCTGCTCTATCGTGCGGTGACGCTGATGGCGGCCGAGCTGCAGGGCCGCGCGCTCGTCAGTTACGCCGCGATCGGCACCCAGCTCGGGCTGTCGGTGCTGGCACGCCGCCGCGCCGATGTCTGCGCCCTGCACTGGGGCCCGGAAAGCGAGAGCCTGCAGCGCCATCCCGCGCTGCTGCGCCAGCACGTGCAGCACAAGGACTGGATCCTCGTCCGGCTCTTCCGCCGCGAGCAGGGCCTGATGATGGCGCCGGGCCTGTGGACCGGCGACAGCCGCATCGAGCGGCTCTTCGCGCCGGACGTGCGCTGGGTGGCGCGCCAGGAGGGCGCAGGATCGCAGCGCTTCCTACGCGAGGTCATCGCAGAGCACCGGCTCGATCCCGCGGATCGCCGGATCACCGCGCGGGCATATTCCGAGCGCGACGCCGCCTCGGCGATCGCGACGGGTCAGGCCGACGTCGCGCCGGGAGTGCGCGCGGCAGCGGGCGAGTTCGGCCTCGAGTTCCTGCCGCTCGGTTGGGAAGCCTTCGACCTCGCGATGTCGCGCGGCATCTTCTTCCGCACGCTCCTGCGCGGCCTGCTCGACGTGCTGCGCGGCGCCGAGTGCCAGCGCCTCGCGCAGGTGTTCGGCGGCTACGACTGCACCGAACTCGGCAACATCGTCTGGACGGCCTGAGTCGGTTTCAGCCCATCGCGAGCGGGTGCTCGATGGTGTGCTTGAGCCCGAGCGCGGGCACCTCGAGCACCATCACGGCCTGCAGCGGCTGCGACGTGTCGAGGTGGCCTGCCGCGAGCGCGGCGCGCACCGCGTTCTCGATCTCGATCTGCGAGGTGATGCCCACCTTCTTCAGGAACTTGCGGATCTCGCCCGTGAACTTCTCTTCGTCGAACTGCCGTTCCGTCATGCGGGTCCTCTCCAGGTGTTGCGCCGCTCGGGGGTCCGTGCGGCTCAATTGTCGTCGTCACGCTCGAGGCTCGGGCCGAGCCTGCGCTCGAGCGTCCTGCGCGACACGCCGAGTTGGCGTGCCGTCGCCGAGCGGTTGCCGCCGTTCTGCGTGAGCACGCGCAGGATGTGCGCCTGCTTCACCTGCTCGAGCGTCCAGTCGGCGGGATAGGCGCCGGCATCCGGTTCCGGCGCGACGTCCGGCGTGGCCTGGTCGTCCTCGGGCGGCGCGCCCATCAGCACCGTCCGTTCGACGAAATTGCGCAGTTCACGCACGTTGCCGCGCCAGTCGCGCGAGCGGAGACGGGCGAATTGCGCATCGTCGATCGTCACCGGGGTCATGCCGAACTCGTCGGCGACCCGCTGCATGAAGTGCTGAACCAGCACCGGAATGTCGTCCGGCCGCTCGCGCAGGCTCGGCAGCAGGATGTGCACGACGGTCAGGCGGTAAAACAGGTCTTCGCGGAAGCGGCGCTCGCGCACCTGCTCGCGCAATCCAGGCTGTGCGGAAGCGACGATGCGCACGTCGATGGGCACCTCCCGGTCTGCACCGACCGGGCGGATCCGGCTCTCCTCCAGCGCGCGCAGCAGCTTCACCTGCAGGTCGCTGCGCATCTCGCTGATCTCGTCGAGGAACAGCGTGCCGCCCCGCGCCGCGACGAACAGGCCCTCGCGCTGCTGGTGCGCGCCGGTGAACGCCCCCTTGGCATGGCCGAAGAGTTCGGTCTCCATCAGTTCGGGCGGGATGGCGCCGCAGTTCACCGGCACGAAAGGCCCGCGGCGGCCGCTGCGTTCGTGCAGCAGGCGGGCGATGAGTTCCTTGCCGGTGCCGGTCTGGCCTTCAATCAGCACCGTCGCCGGCGTCGGCGCGACGCGTTCGACCATGTCCCGCACGCGCTTGATCGGTGCGCTGTCGCCCACGAGATGCACGCGCAGCGCGGCCGACGCGCCGGCGCGCGCCGTGGCCGGGGCCGGTTTGCCGGCAGTGGCCACACGCAGCGACTCGAGGAAACGGTGCAGCGACTGGGTGTCGAGCGGACTCGGCAGGACCGCGCTGGCGCCTGCGCGCAGGCTGGCAGCCGCGAGCGCCGGGTCGTCCCGTCCCGAGACACCGACGAACGGGGCGTTGCCATCACGCCGCAGTGCCGTGATCCACGCCAGTGAGGGATCCGCCGCCGACTCGACCTCGACCACGATGCAGTCGAAATGGCAGCGCGGCAGCAGTCGCTCGGCCTCGCCGACGGATTCGACGAACTCGGCAACGGCCATGCTGTGACGGAGCGACCGGCGCAGCGCATCGTCGGCGCTCGCCCTCGGGCCGACGACGAGCAGCGACAGTCCGGCCGGCAGTGCTGCCGTGCCCGCCATGTGCGGAGGAAATGCCGACATCGTCGTCTCCCGACGCCTTTCTGCTGACGCTGGAAGGTGCCGTCCGAGGCTACGCGGTGCGACAGAATGACGCAACTCGCGAAGTCCTGGGCGCCAAATTGTCGCGTCCGGACCTCGCGGTTCGGTGGCGGGATGCCGATTCAGCGACAACCCGGCCAGTCATCGGCAGAATGGCGCTGCAATGCCCACGTCGCCGTCCAACCTGCCGTACCCGCGTGACTCGATCACCGGCCTGGTGCTCGCGGGCGGGCTGGGCCGCCGTATGGGCGGTGAGGACAAGGGACTGGTGCCGCTCGCGGGGCGGCCGATGGTCGCGCACGCGCTCGACGCGTTGCGGCCCCAGGTCGGCACGGTCGTGGTCAATGCCAACCGCAACCAGGAGCGCTACGCCGCTTTCGGCCATCCGGTGATCGCCGATGCGGTCGACGGCTACCTCGGGCCGCTCGCGGGCGTGCTCACTGCCCTGCAGCAGTGCGGCACCGAATTCCTGGTGACCGTGCCGTGCGATGCGCCGCTCATCGCGCCGGACCTCGTCGCGCGGCTGTACGCGGCCGCCGTTGCGACCGGTGCCGACCTCGCGGTGGCGAGCGACGGCAAGCGCCAGCAACCCGTGTTCCTGTTGCTGCGTACCTCGCTCGCGCCGTCCCTCGAGACCTACCTTGCCGGCGGTGACCGCAAGGTCGATCTCTGGTTCGGACAGCTGCGAGTGGCCGAGGCCGACTTCAGCGACGCGACCGACACGTTCGTCAACGTCAACGACGCCGACGAGCGCCAGCGCATCGAGGCGCGGCTGGTTTCCACGACTGCCTCGCGCTGAGTAGCATTGGGCGATCTGCAAGCGAGCGACACGATCACCATGGGCCACGATCCATTGCCGGCGGGCGTCGATCCCTGCGACCTGCCTCACCACGGCCACAAGGCGCTGCGGCTCGAAGAGGCGCGCGCGCAAATGATCGCCGCGATCACGCCGGTGACCGGCGAGGAGAGCGTCGACCTGCGTGGCGCGCTCGGCCGGGTGCTGACGCGCGACGTCCACTCCACCGTGGACGTGCCGTCGCACCGCAATTCGGCGATGGACGGTTACGCGCTCGCGGGCGCCGATTTGCCGGCGGCGGGCAGTGCTGCGTTTGAGGTCGTGGGCACTTCGTGGGCCGGCCGGCCGTTCGCCGGCACGGTGGGCCACGGCCAGTGCGTGCGTATCATGACCGGCGCGACGGTGCCGGACTCGACCGACACCGTCGTGATGCAGGAGCACGTACGGGTCGAGCAGGGCCGCGCGGTGATCGAGTCGGGCCACCGCACCGGGCAGAACGTGCGACCCGTCGGAGAGGACATTCGTCGCGGCGAACTCGCGCTGGCAGCGGGTTGCGTGCTGCAGCCGGCCCATCTTGGCCTGCTCGCGTCGGTCGGGGTCGGGGTGGTGACGGTGCGGCGCCGGCCGAGGGTCGCGATCTTCTCCACCGGCGACGAACTGCGCCCGATCGGCACCGAGCTCGGGCCCGGGCAGATCTACGACAGCAACCGTTACTCGCTCGCGGGAATGCTGGCGCGGCTGCAGGCCGAGGTGCTCGACCTTGGCGTCGTGCCGGACACTCGCGAGGAGACGCTGCGTGCGTTCGAGACGGCAGCTGCGCAGGCCGACGCGATCATCACCTCGGGCGGCGTGTCGGTGGGTGAGGCCGACTACGTCACCGAGACGCTCCAGCGACACGGCGAGTTCGGGTTCTGGAAGGTGGCGATGAAGCCGGGCAAGCCGGTGGCATTCGGTCGTTTCGGCAGCGCGTATTTCTTCGGGCTGCCGGGAAACCCCGTGTCCGTCATGGTGACGTTCTATCAGCTGGTGCAGCCCGCGCTGCGCGCGCTGGCCGGCGCGGCGGATACAGAGCCGCCGATCCTCGTGCGCGCAACCTGCGAGACGCGGCTGCGCAAGAGGCCGGGACGGCTCGAGTTCCAGCGCGGCGTGCTCGCGCGTCGGGCGGACGGCGGCTACACGGTGCGCAGCACGGGTCACCAGGGTGCCGGCGTGCTGCGTTCCATGAGCGAAGCGAACTGCTTCATCATCCTGCCACTCGAGCATGGCGACGTGGAGCCCGGCACCGAGGTCGAGGTGCAGCCGTTCGCCGGGCTGGTCTGAGCCGGCGCCTTACAGCAAGCAAACGGGAGCCTGGACATGTCTTACGCACACGGTGGCGGCGAGCGGGAGTTCCTGCCGGTCAGTATCGCGGTCCTCACAGTCTCCGACTCGCGGGACGAGCAGACGGACAAGTCGGGGAAGTTGCTGGTCGAGCGATTGACGGAAGCGGGACACCGGCTGGCCGAGAAGCGCATCGTTCCCGACGATGTCTACCGGATCCGTGCCGTGGTCTCGCACTGGATCGCCGACCCTGCGGTGAACGTCATCATCACCACCGGCGGCACCGGTGTCACCGGTCGCGATGGCACGCCAGAGGCGGTCGCGCCGCTGCTCGACAAGGTGCTCGACGGCTTCGGTGAGATGTTCCGGTCGATCTCCTACGCCGACATCAAGACGTCCACGCTGCAATCGCGCGCGCTCGCAGGCGTGGCGAACGGCACCTATGTCTTCTGCGTGCCCGGTTCGTCGGGTGCGTGCGCCACGGCGTGGGACGCGCTGATCGCCGCACAGCTCGACCTGCGTACGCGGCCGTGCAACCTCGTCGAGTTGATGCCGCGGCTGAACGAGAAGTGACCGGGCATCCAGGCAGCGCTGATCCGGCGTCCACGCTGCTCGTGGGCACCGAGAAAGGACTGTTCCGTGTGCGATTCGACGCACGGGGTGCCGCACGCCTCGACGGCCCGCACCTGGCGGGGTATCGGGTGCGGCACGTCGTCTCCAGCCCGCCCCGGCCGCGGGAGTTGCTGGCGGCGGTGGACCACCCGGTGTGGGGTTCGCACCTGCATCGCAGCGACGACGGTGGTGCGACCTGGTCGAGCCTCGACGCGACGCCGCAGCATCCGCCCGGGCGCCACCCGCAGTCGCTCAAGTCACTCTGGCACCTCGCGTGGTCGCCGGACGGCCGTCGCCTGTACGCCGGCATAGACCCGGCCGGGCTGTTCGTGAGCGATGACGCAGGCGCGACCTGGCGCGACGTGCCGGCGCTCAACGATCATGCGACCCGCGCGGCGTGGGAACCATCGCGCGGGCTGTTCGCCCTGCACTCGATCTGCGTGGACCAACAGGATCCTGCCCACCTCGTGGTTGCGATCTCGGCGGGTGGTGCGTACCGCAGCGAGGATTCTGGCGCGACGTGGATGCCGGCCAATGCCGGTGTGCGGGCCGAACACCTTCCGGAGCGCTTCCCGGCGGCCGGGCACAACGTGCACCGTGTGGTCATGCACCCGCGCGATGGGCGCCGTCTCTACCGCCAGTGCTACAACGGCACGTATCGCAGCGACGACGGTGGCGCCACCTGGGCCGAGATCACGGGCGGACTGCCGAGCGACTTCGGCTACGCCATTGCCTGCGACCCGTTCGACCCGGACACCTTGTGGCAGGTCCCCGAATCGAGTTCGCACCTGCGCGTCACCGTGGACGGCAGGCTGCGCGTCTTCCGCAGCGTCGATGCGGGCCGTTCATGGGTCTCTGCGTCCGCAGGCCTGCCGCAGCAAGACGCGTACGTGACGGTGCTGCGCGATGCGATGGACGCCGATCACCGGGCGCGTGGCCGGCTGGCGTTCGGCACGTCGTCTGGCCACGTGTTCGTGACCGGCAACGGCGGTGACGAGTGGACGCTGGTCGCGGAGTTCCTGCCGCGGGTGCTGAGCGTGCGCTTCGTGGCCGCGGAGGAGTGATCGCATGAGCAGCAGCCCGTCGCTTCTGGACCTGCTCGAGGCACGCAGCGGGGTGGTTTGCGCGGTGGGTGCCGGCGGCAAGAAGAGCGTGCTCAAGCACCTCGCGCTCGAGCATCCTGGGCGCGTGGCGATTACCGCGACGGTGTTCACCACCTACTTCCAGGAGAACATCGGGTTCGGGGTCGCGATCGAGGCGGATGCCGACCTGCCGGCGGCGGTGGCCAGGCTCGACGCTGCGCGAAGCGTTGCGTACGCATGTCCCGGCGACAAACCGGGGCGGCGTGCCGGTGCGAGTCCGGCCACCATCGAGCGCATCCACCGCGAGGGTGGTTTCGCGGCCACCTACGTCAAGGCCGACGGTGCGCGCATGCGGATGGTGAAGGCGCCTGCGGACGACGAGCCGGCATTGCCCGCCAGCGCCACGACTGTCCTGCCGGTCCTCTCGGCGCTGGCGCTCGGCGAGCCGTTGTGCGCGCGGGTCGCGCACCGTGTCGAGCGCATCGAGCAAGTGGCCGGCCTGCGCGAGAACGAGACGATCCGGCCCGTGCACCTCGGCCGGTTGCTCGCGAGCCCGCAGGGATTGATGAGGCTCACGGAAGGCCGGCGCGTGGTTCCGGTCATCAACATGGTCGACGATGCGGCGCGCGAGGCGGGCGCGCGCGAGGCTGCCGAAGTCGCGCTCGACCTGTGCGACCGGTTCGATCGCGTGGTGCTCGTCTGTCTGGCGCGCGGCGAAGACCCGCTCGTGGCCGTGGTGCGGCGCTGAGCGGCCGCGGGCGCAGCACGCGCGCACGGCCTACAATCGGCCCATGAGCGAGATCGTCGTGAGGATCCCGGCCGCGCTGCGCGGCTTCACCGACGGGGCAGACGAGTTGTCCGCGTCGCCGGGCACCGTGGCCGACGTGCTGGCCCAGTTGCGGGTACGCCATCCGCAGCTCGTGCAGCGCCTGCTCACGCCGGAGGGTGAAATCAGGCCGTTCGTGAACGTTTTCATCGATCGCGCCAACATTCGCGCCCTGCAGGGGCTGGCGAGCTCCGTGCCGGCCGGGACGGTGGTGAGCATCCTGCCGGCGGTGGCGGGTGGCTGAGCATGAAGCGCGGCCTGCCAGCAGCCGTTGAAGTCTCGCCACGCGAGGCACTCGAGCTGATGGCGCGCGGCGCCCGGCTGGTGGACGTGCGCGACGCACCCGAACTGCTGGCTGGCACTGTGCGCGGAGCGATTCACATTGCCCGTTGCGAACTCATGCAACGCGTGGCGGGATGCGCGCCCGACACGTCTGCCACGTTGTTGCTCATCTGCGCAAGCGGCGTGCGGTCGCGCCTGGCGGCCACCCAGCTCGCGGCACTCGGTTACTCGGACGCGCGATCGGTCGCCGGCGGATTGGCGCGCTGGCAGCGTGAAGGGCTGCCTGTGGAGTCGTCGCGCGCAACCGGAGATCCCGACTGGGAGCGGTACGCGCGGCAGCTCGCGTTGCCCGAGGTCGGCGAGGCGGGGCAACGCCGGCTGATGGATGCGCGAGTGCTGCTAGTCGGCGCCGGCGGCCTGGGCTCACCCGCCGCGCTGTACCTCGCTGCCGCGGGCGTGGGGCACCTCACGCTGGTCGATGACGACCGGGTGGAGCGCAGCAACCTGCAGCGGCAGGTGCTGCACCGCGATGCTGCGGCCGGTGAGTCGAAAGTGCTTTCCGGCGTAGCCACGCTGCGCGCGCTCAATCCGTCGGTCGAGGTGACGGGCCACGACGTCCGCCTGTCGGAGGCGAACGCTCGCGAGCTGCTCGCATGCCAGCACGTGGTGATCGATGGCTCGGACAATTTCGCGACGCGCTACGTGGTGAACGATGCGTGCGTCGCGCTCGGCATTGCATGCGTGCACGGCTCGGTGTTCCGCTTCGAGGGACAGGTGAGCGTGTTCTGGCCCGGCCGCCCGGGCGGCGCGGGGCCCTGCTACCGCTGCCTGTACCCCGCACCGCCACCGCCCGAGCTCGCGCCGTCGTGTGCGGAGGCGGGCGTGCTCGGCGTCGTGCCCGGCATCATCGGGTTGTTGCAGGCGGCCGAGACGCTGAAGTTGCTGCTCGGCGCGGGCGTGCCGCTGGTCGGGCGCTTGCTGCACTACGACGGGCTGCGCGGGCGCTTCGACGAGTTCGAGGTGCCGCGCGATCCGTTGTGCCCGGCCTGCGCGCGCTGAGGCCCCAACAGCGGAAGGCCCCTTGCGGGGCCTTCCGGGTCGGACATGGACGCTGCCGGCTCAGTCCTCGAGGAACGAGCGCAACTGCTCGCTGCGGCTCGGGTGGCGCAGCTTGCGCAGCGCCTTGGCCTCGATCTGGCGGATGCGCTCGCGGGTGACGTCGAACTGCTTGCCGACTTCCTCGAGCGTGTGGTCCGTCGTCATGTCGATGCCGAAGCGCATGCGCAGCACCTTGGCCTCGCGCGGCGTGAGGCCGGCGAGCACGGCGTGCGTGGTCTCGCGCAGCGACTCGGTGGTCGCGGACTCGATCGGCGACTCGACCGACGTGTCCTCGATGAAGTCGCCCAGGTGCGAATCCTCGTCGTCGCCGATCGGAGTCTCCATCGAGATGGGCTCCTTGGCGATCTTGAGGACCTTGCGCACCTTGTCTTCCGGCATCTCCATGCGCACCGCGAGTTCCTCGGGGGTCGGCTCGCGGCCCATCTCCTGCAGCATCTGCCGCGAGATGCGGTTCAGCTTGTTGATGGTCTCGATCATGTGCACCGGGATGCGGATGGTGCGCGCCTGGTCGGCGATCGAGCGCGTGATGGCCTGGCGGATCCACCACGTGGCGTAGGTCGAGAACTTGTAGCCACGGCGG
>JAGVUU010000145.1 GCA_019136105.1 Gammaproteobacteria bacterium | reverse complement strand
CGGTCCGGGCTCGCGGGTCGCGGTGCTGATGGCGAACAGCGCGGAGATGGCCGAAGTGCTGTTCGGGTGCGGCAAGGCGCGCGTGAGCGTCGTGCCGATCAATCTCTCGGTGACGGATGCCGCGGTCGCCGCGATGATCCGCGACAGCGGCGCCACCGCCGTTGCGGCGAGTGGCGAGCACTGCGCTCGCATCGACGGCCTGCTGGCGTCGGGCGAGTTGCCCGCCTCGCTGATCCGCATCGGGCTCGACGCCCCCGCGATGGGCTGGGTGCACTATCCCGCCTGGCGCGATGCACAGGACGCGGATGCGCCGCTGCCGCAGGTCCTGCCGGGCGACGAGTGCAACATCATCTACAGTTCGGGCACCACCGGGCTGCCCAAGGGCATCGTGCACAGCCACGAGTGCCGCATGCACTGGGCCACCGACCTCGCGCTCGCGCTGCGCTACCACAGTGGCGCGGTCACCGTGTGTTCGCTCGGCCTGTACTCCAACATCAGCTGGGCCGCGATGCTGGCGACGGTGCTGGTCGGCGGCACGATCGTCGTGATGCCGTCGTTCACGCCGGCTGGGCTCATCGACCTGGTCGAGCGCCACGGCGTGACGCATGGCGGCTTCGTGCCTGTGCAGTTCCAGCGCCTGCTCGAGCTGCCGGAGCCCGAGACCCGCCGCATCGGCACGCTGCAGGCGATCATGTGCTGCGGTTCGCCGCTGGCGCCGGCGCTGAAGCGCGCCACGCGCGACCGGCTGCGCTGCGAGCTCATCGAACTCTACGGGCTCACCGAGGGAATCATCACCACGCTCGCGCCCGAGGACTTCGACCGCAAGCTCGAGTCCGTCGGCAAGCCCATCCCCGGCCAGTCGCTGACGCTCGTGGCTGACGACGACCGTGAGGCGGCGCCCGGAGAGTCCGGCGAGATCGTGGGATACGGACGGCTCGTGATGGAGGGCTACCACAACCGCCCCGACGCGACGCGCGAGGCGACCTGGGTCGACGGCGAGGGCCGCCGCTGGCTGCGCACCGGCGACATCGGCCGGCTCGACGAAGAGGGCTTCCTCTATATCGTCGATCGCAAGAAGGACATGATCCTGTCCGGCGGCCAGAACGTGTATCCCGCCGACATCGAGATCGTGATGCTGGGCCACCCGGACGTCGCCGAAGTCGCGGTGATCGCCGTGCCGAGCGAGAAGTGGGGCGAGACGCCGCTCGCGGTGGTGGTGCCGCGCGCGGGTGCGCAGCCCGACCCGGTGGCGCTCACCGCCTGGACCAACGAGCGTGTCGGGCGCCAGCAGCGCATCAGTGGCGTGGTGCTCCGGGACTCGCTGCCGCGCAATCCGAATGGCAAGATCCTGAAGCGCGAGCTGCGCGCGGAACTGGCCCGAGCCTGATCTCACGATGGGAGCACCCTTGAGCGGCACCGCCTGGATCGATCGCTACTTCACCTCGGCCGACGGGCTGCGCCTCCATTACCGCGACTATCCGGCCGCGGAGCCGGGTCGCCTGCCCGTGCTCTGCCTGCCCGGGCTCACGCGCAACTGCCGCGACTTCGAGGGCTCCGCGCTGCGCATCCAGGGAACCCGGCGCGTGCTGAGCGCCGACCTGCGTGGCCGCGGCCGCTCGCAGTACGACCCGAACTTCCTCAATTACCACCCGGGCACCTACGTGGGCGACCTGGCGCGGCTGCTGGCCGACGCCGGCGTCGAGAAGGTGATCCTCTTCGGCACGTCGCTCGGCGGCATCCTGTCCATGCTGATCGCGGCGGGCACGCCCCAGGTGCCGGCTGGGGTGATCCTGAACGACATCGGCCCAGAGGTTGCACCGGAAGGCCTGCAGCGGATCGCAAGCTACGTGGGCCGCCACGCGCCGGTGCGCAACTGGGCCGAGGCCGCCGCGCAGATGCGCTCCATGTACGGGGTGGCGATGCCGGACGCCAGCGATGCCGATTGGCTCGCCTTTGCCCAGCGCAGCTACACCGAGGTGAACGGCGTGCCCGTGCTCGACGTCGATCCCGGCGTCGGCGAGGCCGTGCGCGCGGCGCCCGCCGGGGCCGCGCCGGACCTGTGGCCGCTGTATGCGGCCCTCAAGCCCGTGCCGACGCTCGCGATCCGTGGCGAGCTGTCCGACGTGCTCTCGGTGGCCACGTTCGACCGCATGCAGCGCGAGAAGCCCGATCTTCGACGCCTCACGGTGGCGCGCCGCGGCCATCCGCCGCTGCTCGACGAACCGGAGTGTGTCACGGCGATCGACGGGTTCCTCGCCGAGTTGCCCTGACGGAGACCCTTGCAGCGACTCACCGCCGCGTTGCTCTGGCTGCTCGGTGGCGTGGCACTCGCCACCGTCCTCTCGCTGTTGGCCCCACTGGGCTGGCCGTTCGAGCTCTTCAGCCATTTCCGCGTGCAATACGCGGCGGCGGCGCTGCTGCTCTCGCTCCTGCTTGCGTGGCGCCGGGCGGCCGTGCCGTCGGTGCTCGCACTGGTGCTCGCCGGCTGGCACGCGCTGCCGGGAATTGCCGCAAAGACCGGGGCGGCCGAGGCCCAGGACTGTGCGGGGCCGGTGCTCACCGTGGCCACGGTCAACGTCCAGTTCTCCAATGCGCATCCACAGGCGTTCCGGGCGTGGCTCGCGACAGAGCCAGCCGACTTCCTCGTCATTCAGGAAGTGACGGAAGCGTGGGCCGCGGAACTCGTGGCGCAGGCCGCATACCCGCACCGGCACGTCCTGTCGCGCGAGGATCCCTACGGCCTCGCGCTCCTGAGCCGCTGGCCGATGGAATCGGTGGCGCTCGTGGATCTCGCCGGTGACGGACTGCCGTCGCTCGCGGGCATCGTCGATGCCGGCGGGCAGCGCATCCGCTTCCTCGCGCTGCACACGCACTGGCCCCTCACGCCCGCTCTCGCAGCTGCCCGCGACGAAGCGCTGCAGGGCGCCTCGGCCCTCGCGATTGCGGCCGACCTGCCCGTCGTGCTGCTCGGCGACCTGAACCTCACGCCAGACTCCCCTGCGTTCGGGCGACTGCTCGACGAATC
>JAGVUU010000197.1:765-16529 GCA_019136105.1 Gammaproteobacteria bacterium | reverse complement strand
TGACCACCACGGCGAACGACTGGAAGAACCGCGCGACGATGCCCTCGAGGAACAGCACCGAGCCGAAGATCGACACCAGCGTGAGGCTCGCGGCGATGACCGCGAACCCGACTTGTTCGGTGCCCTCGATGGCCGCGGTGCGCCGGTCGAGCGACGGATCTTCCTCGCGTCGCCGGTACACGTTCTCGAGCACCACGATCGCGTCGTCCACCACCACGCCGATCAACAGCAGCAGGCCGAGCAGCGACATCTGGTTGAAGGTGTAGCCCATGAAGTACATCACGGCGATCGCGCCCAGCAGCGACACGGGAATCGCGGTGGCGATGATCACGGTGGAGCGGAAGCTGCGCAGGAAGAACCACACCACCAGGCCCGCGAGGATCGTGCCCTCGATGAGGTGGTCCTCGAGGGCGGAGACGATCTTCCTGCTGCTCGTCGAGGCGGCGCTTGATGTCCTCCACCAGCTGCACGGTGTTGTAGTTGCTCACCTTGACGATGCCGATGCCCACGGTCGGATCGCCGTTGAAGCGGATGATCTGGCGGTCGTCCGCGAGCCCGTCCTCCACGGTGCTCACGTCGCGCAGGCGCACGGGCGCGCCGTCGGCGTAGCGCACGATCATCTCGCCCAGAGCCTCGGGGCTGTGGTACTCGAGGTCGAGCTTGATGAGGTTCTCGGTCTCGCCGCTCACCAGGAAGCCCCCGGGCAGCTGCACGTGCTCCGCGCGGAACGCGTTGCGCACGTCCTGCGCCGTGACGCCGAGCGCGGCCATGCGGTCGAGGTCGAGGTTGACGCGGATGTTGCGCCGCCGCTCGCCGCCGATCAGCACCTGGCCCACACCCTGCACGGTCTCGAGCCGCTTCTTGATCACCTGGCGCGCGTACTGGTTGAGCTGCTGCGTGGTGCGGTCGCCCTGCAGCGCGAGCCAGATCACCGCGGAGGCGCCGACCTCGACCTTGAGGACGACGGGCGGGTCGGCGTCGTCGGGCAGCTGGCGCAGCACCTGGTTCACCTTCGCCTGCACCTCGGTGAACGCCACGTCGATGTCCTTCGAAAGCTCGAACGTGAGCACCACGTTCGACACGCCCGGGCTCGAGCGCGACTGGATGTAGTCGATGCCCGGGACGCTGTTGACCGCGGTCTCGATGATGTTGGTGATGCTCGAGTCGACGATGTCGGGGTTGGCGCCCGGCAGCACGGTGGTGATCGAGATGACCGGGAACTCGACGCGCGGGAAGCGATCGACGCCGATACGGTCGTAGGCCACGAGCCCGAACAGCACGAACACCGCGCTCGCCATGAAGGCGAGCACGTGCCGCCGGACGGAGAGTTCGGCCAGCTTCATGACCGGGCGTCCGTCGTGCCCGGCTCGCGCACCGTGACCAGCGCGCCGTCGGTGAGGAAGCCCGCTCCCGAGACCACGACCGTCTCGCCGGTTTCGATGCCGGAGAGCACCTCGGCCAGCGTGCTCGTGCGGATGCCGACAGTCACCTTGCGTTCGACCGCCTTGTCGTCCTTCACGACGTACACCACGTCACCGGCAGGACGGCGCACGACGCTGCCCGCAGGCACGACGACGCCGTCGCGTGAAGCGAGTACCACTCGCGCGGTGACGCTGCCGCCAGGCGGCCAGTCGGTGCCGGCCGGCAGGTCCACGAGCGCCTCGACCGCGCGGTTGTTGGTGCCAACCATCGGCCGCACCTCGCCGATCGTGCCGGTGACCACCTCGCCCGGCCGGGCTGGCTGGTCGAGCGTGACTGCAAGCCCCGGCTTGAGCTGGCCCGACAGCCGCTCCGGGAAGGGCAGCACGACGCGCATGCGGTCGCGGCCCACGATGGTGACGACCGGCGTGCCGGGCGCGACGAAGTCGCCGACCGAGATGAGCCGCCGCTCCACGATCGCATCCACCGGGCTCTTGATGCGGGTGCGGTCGAGGCGATACTCGGCCTCGGCAAGCCGCGCCCTGGCGTCGTTCAGTTCCGCTTCGCGGGCGCTCTCCTGGGCGATGGCCTCCTCGAGCATGCTTTCGGACACGGCCTTCGCGCGCAGCTCCTGGTAGCGCTTCACCGTGCGCCGCTGGTTGGCGAGCAGCGCCTCGAGGCGCTCGACGCTCGCGCGTGCCGATGCGACCGCGAGCCGTTGTGGTTCGCCGTCGAGCTCCGCGAGCACCTGGCCCTGCTTGACGATGCTGCCGCCGTCCACGAACAGCCGCACCACCCGGCCGGACGTCTCGGCCGCGAGCGCCGGGGCTGAGGTGGCCTCGAGCCGTCCGACCGTCACCTCGATCGCATCGACCCGCTGCTCTGCCGCCTGCGCGACCGTCACGGGCGTCTTGCGTACGAAAGCGCCGGCATCGGCCTTGTCCTTTCCGCCGCAACCGGCGGCGACTGCGGCAAACGCGGCGACGGCCAGAGGCAGGCGAAACGATCGTCGATTCATGGGGCGTCCTCGGCAGCGGGCGCGGCCGGCGGCGCGAGCCCGAAGTACAGCAGGTGGGCGAGCTCGGTCGCGTAGTCCGTGGGGGACGTCGCGACGCTCAAGTCGGGGTTGCGCCGGAGCAGGGCGGAGCTCTGGAACAGGAACCAGTTGGCGGCGAGCACCAGGAACACCGCGAGGCCGGGATCGACGTCGGCACGCACGGTGCCGCGCTCCTGGCCGCGGCGGATCTCCTCGACGAGCAGGGAGAAGTTGTGCGACATCCCGCTGCCGGCGAACAGGTCGCTCGAGGCGGCGGTGCCGCTCAGCATCTCGCGGGCGATCAACCGCATGGTGCCCTGCATGCGCGTCAGGCGATCGAGGTGGGCGGCGGTGAACTCCCGCAGGCTGTCCTGCAGGTCGCGCTCGGTGTCGAGCAGCGGTATCAGCTGCTCCCGGAACCCCGCGAACGCGTCGCCCAGCAGGGCCTCGTACAGCTCCCGCTTGCTGCGGTAGTGGTGGAAGACGGTGGCCTTGCTCACCCCGGCGGCGGCAGCGATTTCCGCCATCGAGGTACCGGCGTAGCCGCGGCTGGCGAACAGGCGCCGGGCCGCGCTTTCGATGCGCCGGGCGCCCGGCGCGGACGTTCTCGGGCGGGCTGGACGATTCATCCAGGCATCCTATCACTGACCGATCGGTCGGTCAGCAGCGGGCTGCCACAAGCACGCATTGCGCCCGCCTCGGGTCCCGCGCACGCTGTAGCCAGGCCCCATTGAAGGGGAGGTCACCATGAGCCGGATCCGGATCGTCGTCGCCGACCAGGCGGAAGCCATTTTCTACGACACCCCGTCGTTGCAGGCGCCCCCGAGGGAAGTTGCACACATCTCCGATCCGCTGGCGCACCAGCACGACCGGGACTTCTCGAGCGACCGGCCGGGCCGCAGCTACGAAAGCGTCGGCGGTCAGCGGCATGCGATCGAGCGCGAGGATGACCCGCGCCTGCGCGAGGCCGTACGGTTTGCGAAGCGCATCTCGCGGCGTCTCGACGAAGCCCGCCGCAAGGGAGAGTACGACGAGCTGATCGTGGTCGCCGGCCCGCCGTTCCTCGGCCTGATGCGCAAGGAGCTGTCGCGGCCGACCCGTGAACGGGTGGTCCACGAAATCCGCAAGGACCTCGTGCACAGCCCGGTCGAGTCGCTGCGCCGGCACCTGCCGGAGTCGGCAGCGGAACTGCGTCCCGCCTGACCCGGCTGCGGCCGCAGGCGCGCGGCGAAGTGTGACGGACCTCGCGCAGGGCGGGGCGGCGTTGGTGCATGCTGCTTGACGGCGCATACTGAGCGCCTGCCAGGCAACGCGACCCGTGACGATGAAGACCGTCCTGCTGGCTTACGACCGCGACCAGGATCTCGCGGCCCTCGAGACGCTGCTGCAGGCACGCAACCACCGCGTGCTCAAGACGCGCTCGGGTGTCGAAGCGCTCGAGGTCGCGCGCCGCGATGCGCCGCACGTGATCGTGAGCGACGTGCTGCTGCCGAAGCTCGACGGCTTCGCGCTCTGCCGCCGCCTCAAGGAAGACCCGCTCCTGCAGCACGTCCCGGTGCTGATCCTGTCGTTCCGCGTCGAGGGACCCAAGTACGAGGCGTTCGCCGCCGAGGTGGGCGCCGAGCGGTTCTTTCCGCGCGGCTCCACGCTCGAGGACCTCTGCGCCGCCATCGACGAGGTGTCCGCCGGGTCGGGCACGATGCGCATGCCGGCGCTGGTGCCGGAGCTGATCGAGAAGCGGGAACAGGACCGCCGCCGGGTCGGCGAGCTCGAGCGCCAGGTCAAGGAACTCGAGGGTGCCCAGCAGCGGCTCACCGTCGCCGAACGCGTCGCCCGGGAGTTCGCCGAGCGCGCCAACCGCGAGAAGGCGGAGCACGCCGCGGCCGACGCCACCCGCATTCGCGAGTTGCAGGCGAAACTCGAGGAACTCGAGGCACGCGAGCGGCAGCTCGCGCAGGCCGAGAGTGCCGCCCGGGGGGCCGCCGCACAGAACCAGGCCGAGCTCGCGCGCATCGGCGTGCTCGAGTCGCGCCTCGCCGAGCTCCAGTCGGCCCGGGCACGGGCGCAGGCGGCCGCCGTGGACGCGGAACGCGCACTGGCCGCGCAGCCGATGCCGACGTGGCTCTCCGACATGGAGACGCACGAGTTGCGCATGGTGAGCGACGCCGCCGCGGCACTGTTCGGCTTCGCCGCCGAATCGTTGCGCGGCCGTTCGATCCTCGACCTGCTCGAAGGTTATGCACCCGAGGCCGAGGCGGACGCGGCCAGCGAGGTGACCTGCCAGCGCGCCGACGGCGCGAAGCGCGTGCTCGAACTGCGCCGCCAGTCGGTGTCGTACGCGGGCCGTGCGTGCTGGCTGACGGCCGTCCGGGACGTCACGGACGAGCGCGCGGCGCGCGCCGGCCAGGAAGCCGCCCGGCTGCACGCCAATGCCCTGCAGCACGCGCCGTTCCCGGCCTGTCTGGCCGATGGCGAGGGGCGGCTGCAGTACGTGAACGACGCTTTCGCGCAGCTGTCGGGGCTTGCTCTTGATGCGCTGCAGGGCGCGACGCTCGCGCAGTTCGCCGACGGGGAAGAAGGCGCGGCCCGCTGGCGCCGCAGCGACGGCACGGCGATCGACGTCGAGCTGGCCTCGGCTCCGCTCGAAAGCTCCACCGGCCTGCGCGTGATCGTCGCGCGCGACGTGACCGAACTGCGGCGAGCCGGGCAACGCGCCGAGCGGGAGCGCCAACGTTCCGTGGCCCTGCTCGACCTCACGCAGCGCTCGCACTCGCTCACCGAAACCGAGGTCCTGGCCCAGTCCCTGGAACTCGCGGTCCGCCTCACCGGCAGTGCGACGGGGTATCTCTTCCTCGCGACGGCAGAGGCGGGGCAACTCGAACTTGCTGCGTGCCGGGACGACGACGTCGGGAGCAAGGACCTGTCGGTGCTCACGCGCTGGCGCGGGGTGCCGCCGTCCGAGACGGCGCTGCACGAATGCGCGACCCGGCAGCAGCCGGTGGTGCGCGATGCCCTCGAGGGCACGGGCACGCTGCGGCAGGCGGGGTTGCCCGGTGCGCTGAGCCGGCAGGCGTGCGTGCCGATGCTCGATGGCACGCGCCTCGCCGGTGTATTGCTGCTCGCCGGCAAGGAGCAGGCCTACGACGACGAGGACCTGCACCACGCCACGCAGGTGGCAGATGCGCTCTGGAAGGTGCTGCGCCGCCGCCGCTCCGACGCCGAAGTCGTGAGCGCCATGGATCACATGGAGCGCGTGATGCTCGGCGTCGTCGAGTCGCTCGCGGCGCTCGCCGAGTCACAGGACGCCTGCAAGGCGGGCCGTTCGCGCCGGGTGGGCGACCTCGCTGCAGCCATCGGAACGGCGCTCGGCCTGCCCGGTCACACGGTGCGCGGACTGCGCGTCATGGGCCAGCTGATCGACGTCGGCATGCTGCAGATCCCGCGCGAGATCCTGTGGCGCCCGGGCCAGCTGTCGCCGTCGGAGTACGAACTCGTGAAGACGCACGCCGAGCGCGGCTACGAGAGCATGCGTCGCGTCGAGTTCCCGTGGCCCGTCGCCGAGGTGGTGCGCGAGCACCACGAGCGGCTCGACGGCTCGGGGTATCCGCGCGGCCTGAAGGGCGAGGAAATCCTGCTCGAGGCGCGCATCGTGGCGGTCGCGGACGCCGCCGAGGCGATGCTCTCGCCGCGGCCGCAGCGCGCCGCGCTGTCGACCGCCGCGTGCATCGAGGAGCTTCAATCGCAGGCGGGGCGCCGCTACGATGCCCGGGTCGTGAAGGCCTGCGTCAAGCTGTTGCGCGAACGCGAATCACGACCCGAGAGCGAGGCGACCGTCGGCCAGCGGATCGCCTGAGGCGACCGCATGCAGCTCGAGTTCTACGGCGGGGCCGGTGAAGTCACCGGCTCCTGCCACATCCTGACCGTCAACGGGCGCCGCCTGCTGCTCGACTGCGGCATGATCCAGGGCGGCCCGTCGCCCGACGAGCGCAACCGCGCGGAGTACCCGTTCGACGCGGCACGCGTCGACGCCGTCATCCTGAGCCACGCGCACATCGATCACTGCGGGCGCCTGCCGCTGCTGCGCAAGCGCGGCTTCCGCGGCCCGATCTTCACGAACCCGGCCTGCCGCGACTTGATGCGCATCCTGCTCGCCGACTCGGCGAACATGCAGGAGCGCGACGCCGAACGCGACAACCGCAAGCGGCAGAAGAACGGGATCCGCGGGACCGTCCAACCGCTCTACACGCTCGAGGACGCGCTCGACCTGCTGCAGCAGGTGCGCACGGTGCGCTACGGCCAGGCGGTCCAGGTGCTGCCCGGCGTCGAGCTCACGTTCCGCGACGCCGGCCACATCCTCGGCTCGGCGAGCGTCTGGCTCGCGTTGCGCGAGGACGAGCTCGTGCGCCGCGTGACTTTCAGTGGCGACATCGGCCAGTACGACACGCCGATCCTGCGCGATCCCGAGCCGGGGCCGGCTGCCGACCTCGTGCTCATGGAGAGCACCTACGGCGACAGGTTGCACCGCGACCGGGCGGCCACGCTCGAGGAGTTCGGCTCGATCCTGCGCACTGCGAAGCGCGACGGCGGCAACGTGCTGATCCCGGCATTCGCGGTCGGCCGCACCCAGGAGATCCTCTACGAGCTCGCGACGCACTACGACGAGTGGGGGCTCGATGACTGGCGCGTCTACCTCGACAGCCCGATGGCCATCGAGGCCACCGCCGTGTACTGGAAGCATGCCGAACTGTTCGACGAGGAAGCGCAGGAGTGGGTCGCCCGCGAGCGCGCGCTGCCCGCCCTGCCGAACCTGACGCTGTGCCGCACGGCCGATGAATCGATGGCCATCAACCGGCTGACGCACGGCGCGATCGTGATCGCCGGCAGCGGCATGTGCACCGGCGGGCGCATCGTCCACCACCTCAAGCACAACCTCGCCAGGCCGGAGTGCGACGTCGTGTTCAGCGGCTTCCAGGCCCAGGGGACGCTCGGCCGCGCGATCGTCGAGCGCCGCGAGTACGTCCGCATCCATGGCTCGCCCGTGAAGGTGGCCGCGCGCGTGCACACGCTCGGCGGATTCTCGGCCCACGGCGACCAGCACGACCTCATGCGCTGGTACGGCGCGATTCCAGGCCGTCCGCCGGTGTGGCTCGTGCACGGCGAACCGGCGGCCGCGGAGGCCCTGCGCGACGCGTTGCGGCGCGACGGCACGCGGGCCGAGGTCGCGGTTCCGGGAGTCACGCTCGATCTCGGGGCCGCGGCATGAAGCGCGCCCTCGCGCGCGCAATCAACGCGCAACCGCACGAGCTCGGTGGGGCGCTCGCGGCCTTCGCCACGGCGTTCGCCATGTTCTCGGCCTACGCCATCCTGCGCCCGATCCGCGAGACGATGGGCATCACCTCGGGCGTGCAGACGCTGCCTGCGCTCTTCTGGGGCACGTTCATCGGCATGCTGCTGGTGCAACCCGTCTACGGCTGGCTCACGTCGCGGTTCCGCCGCTCGTCGTTCCTGCCGTGGGTGTACCTGTTCTTCGTGTGCAACATCCTCGGTTTCCACGCCTGGTTCAACGCGCAGGACGACCACACCTGGATCGCGCGCGCGTACTTCATCTGGGTCAGCATCTTCGTGCTGTTCGTGGTCGCGGTGTTCTGGAGCCTGATGGCCGACGTCTTCAGCCGCGAGCAGGCGGGCCGGCTGTTCGGCTTCGTCGCCGCGGGCCTGAGCACCGGCGGATTGTTCGGGCCCTTCCTGGCCGCGCGCCTGGCGGAGCCGATCGGCACCATCAACCTGCTGCTGGTGTCCGCGGCGTTGCTCGCGGTGTCGCTCGGTTGCCTGCTGCTGGTCCTGCGCTGGCACCGGCGGTACGGCGAGAACACGGCGCCCGGCGAGGATCGCGACGAGCGGCTCGGCGGCTCCGCGTGGGCCGCCTTCCGGCAGGTGGCGGGCTCGCCCTACCTGGCGCTCATCGCGCTGTTCGTGTTCCTGCTCACCTGGGTGTCGACGTTCCTGTACCTCGAGCAGCAGGCGCTGGTGGCCGAGGTGTTCACCGACCGCGACGCGCAGACGAAGTTCTTCGGCCGCCTCGACTTCTGGGTGCAGGCCGGTTCGCTCGCGATGCAGCTTTTCCTGTTCGGACGCCTCTACCGCTGGTTCGGCTTCCGCGCCCTGATCGTCGCCGTGCCCGTGTTGATGACCGTCGGGTTCGCCACGCTCGCGCTGTTCCCGACGTTCGCGGTGCTCGTCGCGGTGATGTTCGTCCGTCGCGTCGGCGAATACTCGCTCACGCGGCCGTCGCGCGACACGCTGTACACGTCGGTGACGCGCGAGGAGCGCTACAAGGCGAAGAGCCTGATCGACACGTTCATCTACCGCGGTGGCGATGCGACGTCGGCGTCCGCCCACGCGCTCGTGAAATCGACGTTCGGCCTGGGTCTCAGCGGGGCCGCGTGGTGCGGAGCGCTGCTCGCGGCGGTGTGGGGTCTGGTCGCGTGGCGCCTCGGCACGCGCCACGTCGCGCTCAATCCTCGACGTTGAACTGCAGCGTCACTGACGTCCGCTGGGCGACTGGCCGGCCGTTGACGACGCGCGGGTGGTATTTCCAGCCGGCCACGGCCGCGACCGCCGCCTCGTCGAACACGCCGCGAGGCTCTGCCGCCACGACCGCGACGTCCGTGGTCGCGCCCCGCTCGTCGACGGTGTACTCGACCTCCACCCAGCCGCCGACGCCTTGCCGGAAAGCAGCCGGCGGGTAGACCGGTTCGGGCGTGGTCACCGGCTCGAGATCACGCTGCAGAACGCCGGGCTCGACGGCGACCGGCACTGCGGTCACTGGCACGGATGCGCGCTTCTCGTACCCGGCGATGGGAAGGGCGGGCACGGTCGGTCCTGCGTAGTAGCGAGTGGGTGTCGGCGGCGAGCGCCGGGCCTGCGACGTAGGGAGCGTGCCTGTACCGACGATGCGCGGGGTGAGAGGGTCGGGCTGGACCCGGAGGACCGGCGCGGGCGCGGGTGGCGGAGGCGGTGCCGCAGCGGGCACGGGCGTCAGGCGAGTGACCGGCACCTGGGCAAGGCGATCTGCACCGTCCACCGGGGGCGGCGCTGCATCGCGCTGCGCGGCCTGCGGCGTGCCCGTGGCAGAAGACACCGACGGCATCACGGGCTCGGCGACGGCCGTCGTCGCCGGTCGCGGCAGCTCCAGGCGGGCGAGCACCGTGCGGGCGGCCGCGTTGCCGGATTCGGCCTGCAGCACGCGTTGCGCGATGCGGCGCGCTTCGGCCGCGTCGCCGGCTGCGGCGGCGCGCTCAGCGTTCGCCACCAGGCGGTCGATCGTGGTCTGGAATCCGCGTTGCGCTTCGACATCGTCGGGCCGGGTGAGCAGCACGGCTGAGTACAGGTCGAGCGCGTTGCGCCCGGCCGGTGCCTCGTAGCGGCCGGCGGCGAGGGCGGCACGGGCACGTGACAGCACTGGGTCGGCCAACGGCGCGGACGGCACGGCCGTCCGCGATGCGACCGAGGACGGATCCGGTTCCTGTGGCTTGCCGTAACGCGCGATCAGCACGGCCGCGAGCACCGCGAGGAACACGATCATGCCGCCGCCGACGAACAGCCACTTGCGCGGGTCGACGCGCGACTTGAGTTCGCCGACCAGCGGCAGCAGCGGTTCCGTCGCGCGGCCCTCGCGCCGCTCGACGTGGCTGCGGATCGCGGCGTCCAGGAACATGCCGGCGCGCTTTGGCGACAGCGGCTTGTGCATGAAGCGATAGACGAGGCCGTCGCTGATCAGGCCCGCAAGTACCGACTCGTCTTCACGCCGACCGGCCACCACGACCACGACGTCGGGGAACTGGTCGACGATCTGCTCGACGAGGGTTGCCGGCTTCGCGGTCACCGCGGCCATGTCGATGAGCAGCACGCCGCACCGGCCGGCGAGCAGCAGGTCCACCGATTCCTCGGCCGACCGCGCCCGCCACACGGGGTTGCGCTCGCCGACTGCGTGGCGCGTGGCCTCGAAGAGTCCGAGGTCGCCCGTGAGCACGACGACGTCGACCATGAGCGCGGCCGGCACCGCAGGGGCGCCGGTGTCGTTCGGGCCGTCATCGGAGGGTCGTGGCTGGGCTCTGGCGTGCACCCCCGGATTGCGCACCAAGGCAGGCGCCGGGTCCACCGCCGGTTCCCGAAAACCTGAGGCAATTCAAAGTTCGAGGCCCGTCCGCGACCAACTGGACCCAGTCTGAAGCTGCGCTGCCCGAGAGCGAGAGGAGGGTCCCGACTCGACACGAGGGAGCACCGCGAGCATGATCGCCTCCCGATCCACAGAAGGCCGGAGCACCGGCCCCGGGGAAAGCGGAACATGAGGGAACCGGTCACGTTCACCTCGAAGGTCGCCATCGAGCACCGCGCGGCGCTCGAGCGGCTGTTGTTCTTCAACGGCTGCCAGCACCGCGTCGCCGAGGGCATCGTCGACGTGATCGACCGCTTCGGCCCGCCCGAGATCCAGATCGACGGCGAGTGGCTGCGCGTGCAGGTGTCGGAGCTGTCGAACGGCGTGCAGTCATTGTTCGCGGTCGAGACCACCACCGGGCGGCCGATCGGCGTTGCGGTCTACATGCGTGCCGACCTCGAGCACGTCACCGTGCTGCACATCGGGCTCAGCGAGGAGTACTGCGCCGGCGGAGAGCGCGGGAGCCTCAACCTGCTGTTGCGCATGATGAAGGAGATCCGCCGCTCGTCGCGCCGCGTGAAAGGCGTGCGCCGCCTGAGCGTCGCCTACGGGGAGCAGCGCTCCCGTGCCGGCGCCTGATCAGGGCGCAGGCGACCCCTCGCCGACCAGGTCCGCGATCATGGCGCGCACCGCGCGGATCTGCCGCCCGTCGCGCGTCGCGTAGTCCTCGCCCTCGTATCCCCACCAGTCCCAGCAGCCGAATGCGTTGAGCGGTTGCAGGCTCTTCTCGACCTGCGGGAACAGCAGCACGATGCGGTTGGACTCGGCCACCTCGAGGTAGCCCGCGCGGCGCACGAAGGCATCGCCCACGAACGAGCCACCCTGCTGGCAGCCGTGGAACACGACGTGCAGCCGGCACGCATTCGGGGCTCCCGCGGCGCAGGCCTCCGGCACATAGATCCATCCGGTTGCCGCGAGTCCGGCGCTGCCGGTTGCGGCCGCATACGGGCGCTGGTCGAACGTCACCAGCCCGGCGGCACGCGCGGCACTGCCCGGCGCCAGCTCACCGTAGGCGTGTGCGAGCAGGGCCCGAGCGCCATCGAGGCCGCAGTTGCCGAGGAACGGCGACTCGGCGGCGCTGCACGGCGCGGCCTTGGCGTCCGCGGTGGGGAACGTGTGGCTGGCCCCTGCCAGTTCGACGCGCGTGAGATCAGCCCGCGCCACGAATGCCTGGTAATACGCCTCGAGCGAATCGGCCACTCTCGAGTGAACGTAAGGATCGGCAGAACCGTGGAACAGCCAGACGCGATCGCCCTCGAGGCCGGCGGTGTCGTCGATGCGGCCATCCCGGGCGAGCTGCCGCGTCTGCTCGACCAGCTGCGCGACGGGGATCTCCGGCTCGCCCTTCATGCAGCGGCCGAGTGCTTCGCGCACCGATCCTTCGGCGCAGCGGTAGGGGCTCGCAGCGAGGAGGCCGGCACCCCGCACCAGGCTGGAGTGAGCGACGTGGAACTGCGTGGCCATGGCGCCACCAGAGGAGACGCCCGACACCGTCACCGAGGCCGGATCGATCGGCAGCTGCGTCAGACGCTGCGCACCGGCGGCGTCATCCGCGCCCCGGCTGCACGCCGCCACCGCGAGCATCGCAACCGCCGTGGCTAGCTTCGCCGTTCGCCGACGCATGGTCACCGTTCCGGAAATCTGCATGTTCTTCACTATCCCCTATCCCCTATCCCCTATCCCCTTCACTGACACGTCCACCCGCCATCCACCGCGATCCACTGGCCGGTGACGTTGCGCGCGACGTCGCTCGCGAGGAACTCGACGATGCCGCCGAGCTCCTCGACGGTCACGAACGCACGCTTCGGCATGGGCCGCAGCATGATTTCCTCGATCACCTGCTGTTCCGGCAGGCCGTGCGCCTTCGCCTGCGCGGCAATCTGCGCGTCCACGAGTGGCGTGCGCACGTAGCTCGGGCAGATCGTGTTGATGGTGATGTCGGTGTCGGCGGTCTCGAGCGCGATCGTCTTGGCGAACCCGATCAGGCCGTGCTTGGCAGCCACGTAGGCGCTCTTGTACGGCGACGCGACGAGCGAGTGGATGGATCCCACGTTGACGATGCGCCCGAAACCGCGCTGCCGCATGCCGGGCAGCAACGCCCGGGTGAGCATCGCGGCGCCGGTGAGCATGACCGCAACGAGCAGCTCCCAGCGCTCGCGCGGGAACTCGTCGAGCGATGCGACGTGCTGCAGGCCGGCGTTGTTCACCAGCAGGTCCACGCCCTGCGGCCCCAGCGCGGCCACCGCCGCGTCGATGTGCCCGGCCGACGTGACGTCGAGCTCGAGACCGGTCGCGTTCCAGCCCAGCTCGCGCGCCGCGGCAGCGGCCTGCCCGACCGCACCGGCGTCGCGATCGCTCAGCCACACGGCGTGGCCGCGTTCCGCGAAGTGCCGGGCGATGCCGAGGCCGATGCCGCTCGCGGCACCCGTCACCAGCACCCGCAACGGGCGGACGCTCATCGTGCCGCCTTGCTTCGGCGCGCCGGGGGCTTGCGGGTCCGGCCCTTGCGGACGCACAGCGCCCGGAATCCTGCGGCGCAGAACGGCACCAGCCGCTCGTGCACGCTGTCGAGGTCGTTCGAGCGGCACACGCCGCCCGACAGCTTGTCGATGCGGCCCGTCTCGGCGAACGTGAGGGTGAGCGCGCCCGAAAGGAAGTGGTAGGCCCAGTACAGGTCGCGCTCCTCGCAACCGGGCAGCGCGCGGCGGATCGCCTCGATGAAGCGCTGCACCACCTGGTCGAAGGTCCTGGTCATGAGCACGCCGCCGAACTCGGGCGAGTTGTTCACTTCGGCCACCAGCGCGAAGTAGCTCTTCCAGCCCGGGCCGCCGCGCGCGGAGCGGTCGAGCAGCGGGTGCGTGAAGGCGTCGATGATCTCCTCCAGCGTCGGCGCCTTGCGGCGGCCCGCGGCCAGGAGTGCGTCGAGGCGGGCGAGACGCTCGCCGTTGAGCTCCTCGGCACGCCGCGCGAACACGGCCTCGAGCAGGCCCTGCTTGCTGCCGAAGTGGTAATTGGCGAGCGCCACGTCGACGTCGGCCGCACCCGTGATGTCGCGGATCGAGACCCCGTGGAAGCCGCGCTGGGCGAACAGGCGCTCGGCCGCGTCGAGGATGCGCTCGCGCGTCGGGTGCGAGCGTGCGCCGCTGCGGCGTGCCGGCGTCCTGCGTCCGCGCTTGCCCCCCGTGGTCATGGCGTTCCTCTTGTTTTGCGCTGCGAAAGAAACCCGGTGCCCCCGCGGGCGCCGTGCGGCGGATTCTGGCCAACTGGGGCCGGTCATGCAACGACCGTTGAAATTCAACGGACGTTCAACTAGATTTCAGCGGTCGTTGAAACAACACGCCGGCCGCGGGCCGTGCAGGGGGACATCATGAATCGGAATTTCATCCGCTCGGTGCGGGCGTGCGCGGCTGCGGCCGCCGCCCTGTGCGCCGTTCCCGCCGTCCTCGCCCAGGAGGCGCCCGCCGCGCGCTCCGCGGCCGCGGGCGGGCTCGAGGAGATCACCGTCACGGCGCGCCGCCGGGAGGAGATGCTGCAGGACGTGCCGATCTCGCTGTCGGCGTTCTCCGGTGAAGACCTCGAGTCGGCTGGCGCCATCGACATCACGTGGCTGCAGCAGACGACGCCGAACCTCACGCTGCAGGTCGCGCGCGGCTCCAACTCGACGCTGATCGCGTTCATCCGCGGCATCGGCCAGCAGGACCCGCTGTGGGGCTTCGAGCCCGGCGTGGGCCTGTACGTGGACGACGTGTACGTCGCCCGGCCGCAGGGCGCGGTGCTCGACATCTTCGACATCGAGCGCATCGAGGTGCTGCGCGGCCCGCAGGGCACGCTCTACGGCCGCAACACCATCGGCGGCGCGATCAAGTACGTGACGCGTCCGCTCGGCGACGAGGCGCGCTTCGACGGTCGAATCAACGTCGGCTCCTACGGCCAGCACGACGTCATCGCCTCGATGGCGGCGCCGGTCAGCGACACGTTCTCGATCGGCGGCAGCGTGGCGCTCTACCGCCGTGACGGCTACGGCAAGAACAAGCTCACCGGCGAGGAGCACTACAACAAGGACGTGGACGCAGCGCGCTTCTCGGCCGAGTGGCGCCCGGCGGACAGCCTGCTCTTCCGCCTCGCCGCGGACTGGGTGCAGGACACGTCGAATGCGCGGCACGGCCATCGCGAGGCCCCCGGCGCGGGCCTCACGGCCGGCGAGCCGGTGCTCAAGAGCATTTACGACACTCGCGGCGGCATCGGCTCGGACAACCGCGTCGAGACCGACGGCGTCTCGCTGCTCGCGCAGTGGGCGATCAACGACGTGTTCACGCTGAAGTCCATCACCGCCTACCGCGAGGGCGACACCGACACGGTGATCGACTTCGACAACTCCCCGGCGCCGGCGCTCGACGTGCCGGGTGTCTACGCGGACCGGCAGTTCACCCAGGAGCTGCAGCTGCTGTTCGAGGGCGAGCGCTGGCAAGGCGTGGCGGGTCTCTTCTACCTGGATGCGATGGCGCGCGGCAAGTTCGACACGATCGTCGGCCTCATCAACACCACCATCGCCACGTCGGGCCAGGTCGACACGGAGAGCGTCGCCGCATTCGCGGACGTGAGCTTCGACATCACCGACGCGCTGTCGGCCTCCGTGGGTGGCCGCTGGACCAGCGACGACCGCGAGGGCACGGTCTATCGGCAGAACTTCACCGGCCTCTACTCGCCGCTGTTCGGCAACGACGCCGCGATCCCGGGCCTGGTCCGCTCGAACTACACGAACGACAAGTCCTTCGACGAGTTCACGCCGCGCGTGAGCGTCACCTACGAGTTCTCGGACGACCTGACCACCTACGCGGCGTATTCCGAGGGCTTCAAGTCCGGTGGCTTCGACATGCGTGGCGACGCCGTGCTCACGCCCGATACGGTGAACGGCTACGACCCCGAGTACGTGAAGTCCTACGAGGTCGGCCTCAAGGGCAGCGTGCTCGACCAGCGGCTCGGCTTCAACCTGGCGCTGTTCCGCGCCGACTACGAGGGCCAGCAGATCACGCGCCAGGAGCCGACCGTGACCGGCTCGATCGCGAGCTTCGTCGACAACGCGGCCGACTC
>JAGVUU010000197.1:0-732 GCA_019136105.1 Gammaproteobacteria bacterium | reverse complement strand
TCGACCACCGTCATCGCGAACCCGAGCCCGCCGCCGGCCACGATCACGGTGCCGATCGATCTCTCCGACTCGGCGCAGTTCCAGAACACGCCGGAGTGGAACGCCAACCTGGCGCTGAGCTACCGCCACGACCTGGTCGAGCGCGGCTCGGTGCTCGGCACCGTGCGCGGCTCGTACCGCAGCGAGTACTCGATGTTCGAGTTCGAGAACCCGCTGATCGACCAGACCGAGGACTACACGCTGCTCGACGTCGACCTCGTGTGGACGCTCGCGAACGGGCGCACCACGATCGGCGCGCACGGCCGCAACCTGACCGATGAGGAGTACAAGATCGGCGGCTATTACTTCCCGGGTGCGACGTTCGGCAACGTGGTGAGCAGCTTCTACGGCCCGCCGCGCACGTACACGCTGACTCTCGGCTATTCGTTCCGCTGACCGGCGGGAGGCGAGCGTGGGGGCGTACGACGTCCCGCGGCCGCTGGTCCCGGACCTCATCGCCCAGCACGGGCGGTGGCAGGCCTCGAAGCCGGCGCTCCTCTGCGGGGAGCGCCGGCTCACCTGGCGCGAGTTCGACTGCGCGACCAACCGGGTCGCGCACGGGCTGCGTGCCGCCGGCCTCGGTCCGGGCTCGCGGGTCGCGGTGCTGATGGCGAACAGCGCGGAGATGGCCGAAGTGCTGTTCGGGTGCGGCAAGGCGCGCGTGAGCGTCGTGCCGATCAATCTCTCGGTGAC
>JAGVUU010000174.1 GCA_019136105.1 Gammaproteobacteria bacterium | reverse complement strand
GCGCATAGGGACGGCCCGAGCGCATGCGCTCCTGCGCCTTCTTCATCTTCGACGCAGCGACCATTTCCATCGCCTTGGTGATCTTGCGCGTGTTCTGCACGCTCTTGATCTTGACGCGGATTTCCTTGGTGCCCGGCATGGTGGTTCGATCCCCTCGCGGTGATCAGTAGGCGCCGTTCTTCTTGAAGTCCTCGATCGCGGCGGCGAGGGCCTTCTCGTCGTCGGCGTTCAGGTCCTTCGTGGTCTCGATGCGGTCGAACAGATCCTTGTACTTCGTCTTCACGAACTGGCGCATGGCCGATTCGAAGGCGAGCGCACGCTTCACCTCGACGTCGTCGAAATAACCCTTGTTCACCGCGAACAGCGTGAGCGCCTGCTCGGCGACCGAGATCGGCGAGTACTGCGGCTGCTTCATCAGCTCGGTGACCAGGCGACCACGATCGAGCTGCTTGCGCGTCGCGTCGTCGAGGTCGGAGGCGAACTGCGCGAATGCCGCGAGCTCGCGGTACTGGGCGAGCGCGAGGCGCACGCCGCCGCCGAGCTTCTTGATCACCTTGGTCTGCGCCGCGCCACCGACGCGCGACACGGAGATGCCGGCGTTGATGGCCGGGCGGATGCCGGCGTTGAACAGGTCGGTCTCGAGGAAGATCTGGCCGTCGGTGATCGAGATGACGTTGGTCGGCACGAACGCGGACACGTCGCCGGCCTGCGTCTCGATGATCGGCAGCGCGGTGAGCGAGCCCGTCTTGCCCTTGACGGCGCCCTTGGTGAACTTCTCGACGTATTCCTCGTTGACGCGCGCGGCGCGCTCGAGCAGGCGGCTGTGCAGGTAGAACACGTCGCCCGGGTAGGCCTCGCGGCCCGGCGGGCGGCGCAGCAGCAACGATACCTGGCGGTAGGCCCAGGCCTGCTTGGTCAGGTCGTCATAGATGATCAGCGCGTCCTGGCCGCGGTCGCGGAAGTACTCGCCCATGGTGCAGCCCGAGTACGGGGCGATGTACTGCATCGCAGCCGACTCGGACGCCGTGGCGGCGACGACGATGGTGTAGTCCATCGCGCCGTGCTCCTCGAGCTTGCGCACCACGTTCGCGATCGTGGAGGCCTTCTGGCCGATCGCGACGTAGATGCAGAGGAGGTCCTTGCCCTTCTGGTTGATGATCGTGTCGACCGCGACGGCGGTCTTGCCGGTCTGGCGGTCGCCGATGATCAGCTCGCGCTGGCCGCGGCCGATCGGCACCATCGCATCGACCGACTTCAAGCCGGTCTGCACCGGCTGGCCGACCGACTTGCGCCAGATCACGCCCGGCGCCACCTTCTCGATGACGTCGAATTCCTTCGCCTCGACCTGGCCCTTGCCGTCGATCGGCTGGCCGAGGGCATTCACGACGCGGCCGATGAGCTCGTTGCCCACGGGCACCTCGAGGATGCGGCCGGTGCACTTCACCGTGTCGCCCTCGGAGATGTGCTCGTAGGAGCCCAGGATCACCGCGCCGACCGAGTCGCGCTCGAGGTTGAGGGCGAGGCCGTAGGTGTTCTTGGGGAACTCGAGCATCTCGCCCTGCACCACGTCCTGCAGGCCGTGGATGCGGCAGATGCCGTCCGTCACCGTCACGACGGTGCCGACGCTGCGCGCCTCGGTGGCCGCCGTGAAGTTCTGGATGCGGGCCTTGATCAGTTCGCTGATCTCAGAAGCCTTGATGGACATTTAGGCAATCCTCTGCAGGCCGTGGCCGGGGCGGCCGGGCCGGTTGAATCTCTTCAGCCAGTCAATTCCGTCTCGAGCCGCTCGAGCTTGCCGCGGAGCGAGCCGTCGATGAGCATGTCGCCGGAGCGCACCACCGCACCGCCGATCAGCGCCGGGTCGACCGCGCAGCTGAGCCGCACTTCGCGGCTCAGGCGCGCCCGCAGGGCGGCCGCGAGCCGCTCCTTCTGGCGCTCGTCGAGGGCCGTCGCGGAGACGACCTCGACCTCGGCGACGTTGCGGTCCTCCGCCTCGAGTTCCTTGAAGCGGGCGGCGATCTCCGGCAGGAAATCGAGCCGCCCGTTCTCGGTGAGCAGGCGCAGCAACGCCTTGCCGCCGTCGTCCAGGTCGGCACCGCAGATGCCGGCGATGAGCGACTCGAGCTGCTCCGTGGAGACACCCGGGCTGCGCTCGAGCTTCTGGAACTCATCGCTCTCGACGACACCGCGCGCGGTCTCGAGCCAGCGGGACCAGCGGTCCAGCGTGCCCTGCTCGCGCGCGACGGCAAACGCCGCCTTGGCGTACGGTCTCGCGATCGTGGCTCTCTCGGCCATGTCGTTACTCCGGATCCCTCTTGGGTGCCGCGGCCGTCAGGCCTTGGCGCCCTCGATCTCGCGGGCCAGCTTCTCGATCAGGTCGGCGTGCGCCTTCGCATCGATCTCGCGCTCGAGGAGCCGCGACGCGCCGGCGACTGCCAGCTGCGCCACGTCCTTGCGGAGCGCGTCACGAGCGCGGGACTGCTCGAGCGCCACTTCCTGGCGCGCGTCGCCCACGAGCCGCTGCCCTTCGGCGATGGCGGTGGCGCGGGCTTCCTCGATGATCTCGTTCGACCGGCGGTTGGCCTGGTCGACGATCTTCAGGGCCTTCTCGCGCGCCTCGTTGACGATGCTCTGGGCGTCGCCGCTCGCCTGGCTCAGCTCCTTCTGGCCGCGCTCGGCGGCCGCGAGGCCGTCGGCAATCTTCTTCTGGCGGTCTTCGATCGCCTTGAGAAGCGGGGGCCAGATGAACTTGACGCTGAACCAGATCAGGATCGTGAAGACGATGGCCTGCCCGATGATCGTCGCATTGATGTTCATGGCGACGTCCTCGCGCGCAGGCGCGCCTTAACCCTGGACAGCGGACAGGAGCGGGTTCGCGACCGCGAAGAACATCGCGAGCGCAACGCCGATCAGGAACGCCGCGTCGATCAGGCCGGCGAGCAGGAACATGCGGCCCTGCAGCGTGGGGATGAGTTCCGGCTGGCGGGCGGCCGCCTCGAGGAACTTCGAACCCATGATGCCGATGCCGATGCAGGCGCCGATCGCGCCCAGGCCGATGATCAGGCCGATGCCCAGCGCGGTGAAGGCCTGGATCTGGGCGAGCAGCTGTACCGTTTCCATCGTATGTCTCCAGTCAGTCTTGCGGTTACTCGAACGGGTGGGTCAGTGGTGCTCGGTCGCCATCGCCGTGTAGACGATCGTGAGCACCATGAAGATGAAGGCTTGCAGCGTGATGATCAGGATGTGGAAGATCGCCCAGGCGGAGCCCGCCAGGATCTGCCCGATCATCGAGAGGCCGCTGCCGAAGGTGAAGCCGGCCCAGCTCGCGCCCAGGAGCGCGATCAGCATGAACACCAGCTCGCCGGCGTACATGTTGCCGAACAGTCGCATCGCGAGCGACACGGGCTTCGAGAGCAGCTCGACCAGGTTGAGCAGGAAGTTCGGGATCCACAGCACCGGGTTCGAACCGAACGGCGCGGTGAACAGTTCGTGCACGTAGCCGCCGACGCCCTTCGCCTTGAACGAGAAGGCGATCACGATCACCAGCACGGTGATCGACATGGCGAACGTGGTGTTCACGTCGGCCGTCGGCACGACGCGCCAGTAGTGCAGGCCGAACCAGCCGGCGATCACGCCCGGCACGTCGAGCGGCAGCAGGTCCATGGCGTTCATGAAGAACACCCAGAGGAAGATCGTCAGCGCGACCGGCGCGAGGAAGCGGCGGTCGAGGTGGAACACTTCCTTCACCTGGGTGTCGACGAACTCGACCACCATCTCGACGAACGCCTGCCACTTGCCGGGCACGCCGGCCGAGGCCTTGCGGGCCGCCATCCAGAAAAGGCCGAGGGACAGGACGCCCATCAGCACCGACATGAACATCGTGTCGACGTGGATGGTCCAGAAACCCTCGCCGACCTTGAGGTGCGTCAGGTGGTGGGTGATGTATTCGGTGCTGTTCGCGGGTCCTTGGCCGGCCATGATCAGTCCGCTACTCCGAATGTTCGTTTCTTCGTGTGCCCGCGCGAGCGGGCGGCCCCAATCCCGTAACCGAAGAACGTTGCCACGTAGGCCGCCAGCAGCGGCGCCGCATCGACGCTCTTCGACCTGAAGGCCACCACCAGCAGCGCGAGGGTGAAAAAGATCTTCACCACCCAGCCGGTGAAAAAGCTCCAGGCCACTCGTTGCGGGTCCGCATTCCCGCCGTGCCGCAGCATCGCGAACGCCATCAGCGACGTCGCGGTGATGCCGATGCCGGCCCCGAGCAGCGCGGATGCGCCGGCGCGGGACCCCCACACGGCGAGGCAGGCGATCGCAACGATCGCCCCGAGCACCGCCTGACCGAGCACGACCGCCAATGCCTGGCGCCGGCCCTGCTGGATCTCCGCGTTGCTCAAGGCCTCACTCAATTCGTCCGGGCAACAAAAAAGCCACGTCATGTGCCGGGCGCTTCCGGCCACGGGTGGCGATTCTCGACCGTTACCCGGGCGGGTGTTGCTGCAGTGCACACACCTCCGGAAGGCCGCCAATTATACCCGGTCTTTTTGCGCTGCTTCAATGCGGTGCATGCTGCGAATGAGGGTCGCCGCGGCAGATCCTGCGGCCGAGCGACGGCCGGCGTGCAATTTCAGCCAGCAACGAGTCAGCGATCACCGGACGTCGCACGGCGGCCCGCCGTCTCAGACGAGAGCCGTTCGGTGCCTCACCGGCCCGATCACGACTTGGCCGATTGTTTTGTCGAATTAATCAATTTGTTCTCTGTGAGCCTCATGCCCACAGGATTGATAATAATGTCTTGTCTGAGGCAGGACACCGGTCGGGCCCGGAGCACAGCCGCAGGCTCGCGCACGGCCGTCCTACTGGATATGCGCGAGGATGCCGTCGAGCTCGTCGAGGCTGTTGTAGTTGATGACGAGCTTGCCGCGGCCCTTGGGGCCGTGCTGCAGATGCACCTTGGCGCCGAGCTTGTCGGTGAGGTCCTGCTCGAGCCGCGTGATGTTCGGGTCGGGACGCGGCGGCTCACGGTCGCCGGTGTCGGGCTTCGTGGACGAGAGCTTGCGCACGAGCGCTTCGGTCTCCCGCACCGACAGGCCTTTCTTTGCGACGAGCAGCGCCACCTCGATCTGCTGCCGGGCCTGCGCGAGTCCGAGCAACGCGCGCGCGTGACCCATCTCGAGTTGCCGCGACTCCACGAGCGCCTTCACTTCCTCGGCGAGTTCGAGCAGCCGCAGCAGGTTGCTCACCGCCGCACGCGATCGGCCCACGGCGTCGGCCGCGGTCTGGTGCGTCATGTCGAACTCGCGGATCAGGCGGTCGAGCGCGCGCGCTTCCTCGAGGGGATTCAGGTTCTCGCGCTGGATGTTCTCGATGAGCGACATCGCGACCGCGGCCTCGTCCGGCACGCGGCGGATGACTGCGGGCACGTCGTGCAGCCCTGCCATCTGCGCGGCTCGCCAGCGGCGCTCACCCGCGATGATCTCGTAGCGGACGGGCTCGCCCGTGCGCTGCGCCGCGAGCGGCCGCACCACGATCGGCTGCACCACGCCCTGCGCACGGATCGAGTCGGCCAGTTCCTGCAGGCTTTCGGGCCGCATGTCGAGGCGCGGCTGGTAGCGGCCGCGCTGCAGCAGGTCCACCGGGATCCTCGCGAGCTCCTCGTCGAGCCGCGGCCGCGGTGCGGCCTCCGCCTGCGCGGACTGCGCTGCCGGTTCCGGCCTGGGGGGGGACGTGCCGAGCAGGGCTTCGAGCCCGCGGCCGAGACTGGGTCGCTTGGTTGCCATGGCGGGATATTATGCCGACCACGCCGCGCCGACGCAGACGTCGACGAAGAAACTGTCAGCGGCGCGGAGCCATCGCATGCGTTTCGTCCTGGCCCTGGGCTGTGGCCTGCTCGCCCTTTCACTGCCGCTCGCCACAGCACGGGCGGCCGACGCAGGGCAGCCCGCGCCAGCGACTCATCCCTGGGTGATTGGTTCGGCAGGCACGTTCGCGCTGGTGGAGGAGTTCGACTACCCCTGGCTCGCCGGCCTGCAATACCGGTCAACGCCGCGGACCGCCTGGGCACTGATGCCCGGGGCAGGCATTGCGGGCGGCCCCGATGGCATGGGTTACCTCTACGCCGATGTCGCGCACGATTTCGCGCTGCCGCGGCGCTGGACGATGACGCTCAGCCTGGCCGGAGGCTACTTCCTGAATGGGGACGAAATCGGCGCGAACGAGCATCTGGAGTTCATGAGTGGCATCGCCTTCGCGCGCGAGCTGTCGAACGGCGTGCGGCTGGGGCTCGCTGGATACCACATCTCGAACGGGGGCCTCGAGCACCCGAACAACGGTTCAGAGGCGCTGGCGCTATTCGTCGCGGTGCCGGTCAGGCCGTCGCGCTAGCAAGCTGTCGAGGCCTCTACTTGGGGGTTTCGGGCGCAACGCCCTTGCCGGGCGCCGGCAACTGCGCGAGATACGCTGCGATGGCCTGCTTTTCTTCCGCCGCGTAGTTCTTGAGGATCGGCGGCATCGCCGGGTTGGAGTTGCCGCGCTCGCCGCTGAGGATGAGGTCTAGCTCGCGCAGCAGGTAGCCGTAGTGCTGCGACGCGAGCATGGGAAAGAAGAGCTCCGGACGGCCCTCGGCGTGCTCGCCATGGCACCCTGCGCAATCACTGGCGTACAGCGCCTGGCCCCGCGGCACCAGTTCGGGCGGACCCTGCCCGATCTTGCCCTCCACTGGCAGCGACTGCAGGTAAGCCGCCATGTCGGCAAAGTCCTGCAGCGTCAGGTCGGAATCGTGCATGTATTCCCGCATGTCCTCGTTGACACGGAGGCCGCTGCGGATGTCCATCAGCTGCTTGATGATCACCGAGGCATGCTGGCCCGACAGCCGGGGAATATTGAAGGCGCTGCGTCCCGAGGCATCGGTGCGGTGGCAGGTCTGACACTCGGCATAGGCATCCTTGCCGCGCCGTACGTCGCCCGGCAGGGCCAACGTGGCCTGGAGGTCGCCTTCCGTCGGCAGGAATACGGTGACCTGGGCAGCGGCCGTTCCAGGCAAGCTCGCGAGCGCCATCGCAAGCACGAGCGACAGGGTAGCCAGGGGCCTGCGCGTTTCAGCGATCCCGATCTTCATCGTTGCTCGCCTCGGCGGTGCCGTCGGTAGCCGCTCCCGATGCCGCGAGCTGCGCATCTTCTTCGCGGCGGATCAGTTCACCGGCCAGCGCGAGATACGCCAGCGCGCCGCGCGAATCCTTGTCGTGGTACATCGCGGCCTTGCCGAAGCTCGGCGCCTCGGCGAGCCGCACGTTGCGCGGGATCACGGTGCGGAACACCTTGTCGCCGAAGTGCATGATGAGCTGCCCGGCCACCTCGTTCGAGAGGTTGTTGCGCGGGTCGAACATCGTGCGCAGGATGCCCTCGAGCTGCAGGTCGGGGTTCACGCTCGCGCGGATCTGCTCGATCGTGTTCATCAGCGCCGAGAGGCCCTCGAGCGCGTAGTACTCGCACTGCATCGGCACGAGCACCGAGTCGGCGGCCACCAGCGCGTTCAGCGTGAGCAGGTTGAGCGCGGGCGGGCAGTCGATGAGGATCACGTCGTAGAGGTTGCGCACCGGCTTGAGAGCGTTCCGGAGGCGCATCTCGCGCCCGATCATGCTCATGAGCTGCACTTCGGCCGCCACGAGGTCCTGGTTGCCGGGCAGCAGCGTGAAGCCGCCCACCTCCACGGGCACCAGCGCCGCCGCGAGCTCGCAGTCGCCCAGCAGCACGTCGGTCATCGAACGCGTCAGGTTGCGCTTGTCCACGCCGCAACCCATGGTCGCGTTGCCCTGCGGGTCGCTGTCGATGAGCAGCACCTTGCGCTGCGTCGCCGCGAGCGACGCTGCGAGGTTGACGGAGGTGGTGGTCTTGCCGACCCCCCCCTTCTGGTTGGCGACCGCGATGACGCGCTTCATAAGGCGGACAAGCTTACCCGACCCGGTCGTGCGAGCGGACCAGCTCGACGAGGTGGCGCTCCTCGCCGAGTCCCGGAACCGTGAGCGGGTGCACGGACGCGACTTTCCAGCCGTTCAGTTTCGCGGCCAGTTCGGCCTCGGGGTAGCGGCCCTTCATGGCCAGCAGCCGGCCGCCCCCCACCACCAGCGGACCGGCCACCTTGACGAGGTCGGCGATGGGACCGACGGCGCGCGCGATCACGGTGTCGAAGCGCACCTCGGGCTTGTAGCCTTCCGCGCGCGACTGCACGACCTCGACGTTCTTCAGTTCGAGCGTGTCCCGCACGTGTTCGAGAAAGCGGCACTTCTTGCCGGTGGACTCGATGAGTGTGAAGTGGCGGTGCGGCTCGACGATCGCGAGCGGGATGCCCGGGAAGCCGGCGCCGCTGCCCACGTCGGCGATGCGTTCGCCCTGCAGGTAGGGCAGCACGGCGAGGCTGTCGAGCAGGTGCTTGGTGAGCTGCGACGGACGGTCGCGGATGGCGGTGAGGTTCATCCGCGTGTTCCAGTCGTCGAGCAGGTCGAGGTGCGCGACGAGCCTGGCGAGCTGCGCCTCGTCGAGGTCGAGCGCCAGTGCGCGCGCGCCGTCCAGGAGCGTGGTCATCAGAACGCGTCGGCCGGGACGCGCACCCAGCCTTCCATCAGGATGCGTGCGCTGCGGCTCATGATGGCCTTGGTGACGGTCCACTCGCCGTTCACTTGGGCTGCCTCGGCGCCGACTCGCAGCGTGCCCGAGGGATGGCCGAAGCGGACTGCGTTGCGCGTGCCGCCGCCAGCCGCGAGGTTCACCAGCGTGCCCGGGATGGCCGCCGCCGTGCCGATCGCGACGGCCGCGGTGCCCATCATCGCGTGGTGCAGCTTGCCCATCGACAGTGCGCGCACCAGGAGGTCGATCTCGCTGGCCGAAACCTGCTTGCCGCTCGAGGCCACGTAGTCCTTCGGCTTTGCGACGAAAGCGATCTTCGGCGTGTGCTGGCGTTTCTGCGCTTCTTCGGGCGTCCTGATCAGGCCCATGCGCAGCGCGCCCGCGACGCGGATCTTCTCGAAGCGCTCGAGCTGCTTCGGATCGGTGTTGATCGCCTCGCGCAGTTCGGTGCCGGTGTAACCGATGTCTTCGGCATTCACGAACACCGTGGGGATGCCGGCGGTGATCATCGTGGCCTTGAACGTGCCGACGCCCGGCACCTCGAGGTCGTCCACGAGGTGGCCCGTCGGGAACATCGAGCCGCCGCCCTCGCCCTCGTCGGACGGATCGAGGAACTCGAGCACGATCTCCGCGGCGGGAAACGTCACGCCGTCGAGCTCGAAGTCGCCGGTCTCCTGCACCTGGCCGTCGGTGACGGGGACGTGCGCGATGATGGTCTTGCGGATATTGGCTTGCCAGATGCGCACCACGCAGGTGCCGTTGCGCGGGATGCGCGCCGGATCGACCAGCCCGGCGTGGATCGCGAACGCTCCGGCTGCGGTGGAGAGGTTGCCGCAGTTGCCACTCCAGTCCACGAAGGCCTTGTCGATCGACACCTGGCCGTAGAGATAGTCGACGTCGTGGTCCGGCTGCGAGCTCTTCGACAGGATCACGCACTTGCTGGTGCTGGAGGTGGCGCCGCCCATGCCGTCGATGTGCGCGGCATAGGGGTCCGGGCTGCCGATGACGCGCAGGAACAGGCGGTCGCGCGCGTCGCCCGGCACCTGGCAACGCTCGGGCAGGTCTTGCAGGCGGAAGAACACGCCCTTGCTGGTGCCACCGCGCATGTAGGTGGCGGGAATCCTCGCCTGGAAAATAGGGGACATTCTCCTAATTTCCTCCTAGTGCCCGACTCCGGAAACAGGAGAATGTCCCCTATTTTCCAGGAAGTCCTTCGCGAAGCGCTGCAGCACGCCGCCCGCCTCGTAAATCGAGACTTCCTCGGCCGTGTCGAGCCGGCAGGTGACGGGCACCTCCACGCGCTCGCCATTCTTCCGATGAATGACCAGCGTGAGATCCGCACGCGGCTTGCGCGCGCCGATCACGTCGAAAGTCTCCGTGCCGTCGATGGCAAGCGTCTTGCGATTGGTGCCGGCCTTGAACTCGAGCGGCAGCACGCCCATGCCGATCAGGTTGGTGCGGTGGATGCGCTCGAAGCCCTCGGCGACGATCGCCTCCACGCCCGCGAGACGGACGCCCTTCGCCGCCCAGTCGCGCGACGAGCCCTGGCCATAGTCGGCGCCTGCGACGATGATCAGCGGCTGCCGGCGGTGCATGTAGGTCTCGATCGCCTCCCACATGCGCATCACCTTGCCGTCCGGCTCGACGCGGGCGAGCGAGCCCTTCTTGACCTTGCCGTCCACCACCGCCATCTCGTTGACCAGCGTCGGGTTGGCGAGCGTGGCGCGCTGCGCGGTGAGGTGATCGCCACGGTGCGTCGCGTAGGAATTGAAGTCCTCCTCCGGCAACCCCATCTTCGCGAGGTATTCGCCAGCCGCGCTGTCGAGCACGATCGCGTTCGACGGCGACAGGTGGTCGGTGGTGATGTTGTCGCCGAGCACGGCGAGCGGCCGCATCCCCGTGAGCGCCCGCTCGCCGGCCAGCGCGCCCTCCCAATAGGGCGGACGGCGGATGTAGGTGCTCATCGGCCGCCAGTCGTAGAGCGGGCTCGCCTTCGCACCCTGCTCCTCGCGCGCGGCGAACATCGGGATGTACACCTTGCGGAACTGCTCCGGCTTCACCGCCGCCTTGACGATGGCATCGATCTCTTCGTCCGTAGGCCAGAGGTCCTTCAGCGTGACCGGCCTGCCTGACGCGTCGTGACCGAGCGCGTCGCGCTCGATGTCGAAGCGGATGGTGCCCGCGATCGCGTAGGCGACGACCAGCGGCGGCGAGGCGAGGAACGCCTGCTTCGCATATGGATGGATGCGGCCGTCGAAATTGCGGTTGCCCGAGAGCACCGCCACTGCGTACAAGTCGCGATCGATGATCTCCTGCTGGATCCTGGGATCGAGCGCGCCCGACATGCCGTTGCAGGTGGTGCAGGCGAACGCCACGATGCCGAAGCCGAGCTTCTCGAGCTCCGACTTGAGGCCCGCTTCCTCGAGGTAGAGCGCCACGGTCTTCGAGCCCGGCGCCAGCGATGACTTCACCCACGGCTTGCGCACGAGGCCCGCACGATTGGCATTGCGCGCGAGGAGGCCTGCTGCGATTACGTTGCGCGGATTCGACGTGTTGGTGCAGCTCGTGATCGCTGCGATGATCACTGCGCCGTCCGGCATCTGGCCCGGCTTGTCTTCCCACTTGCCGGCGATGCCCTTCGCGGCGAGGTCGGCGGTGGCGACACGCGCATGCGGGTTCGACGGCCCGGCCATGTTGCGCACCACGCTCGACAGGTCGAACTCGAGCACGCGTTCGTACTCTGCCGCCTTCAGGCTGTCGGCCCACAGGCCCGCCGTCTTCGCATACGTCTCGACCAGCTTCACCTGCGCGTCGTCGCGGCCGGTGAGCTTCAGGTAGTCGATCGTCTGCTCGTCGATGAAGAACATCGCCGCTGTGGCGCCGTATTCCGGGGCCATGTTGGAAATCGTCGCGCGGTCACCGAGCGTGAGGGACGCTGCGCCCTCCCCGTAGAACTCGAGGTATGCGCCGACCACCTTCGACTTGCGCAGGAACTCCGTGAGCGCGAGCACGACGTCGGTGGCGGTGATGCCGGGCTGGCGCCGGCCGGTGAGCTTCACGCCCACGATCTCCGGCAGGCGCATCCACGAGGCACGGCCGAGCATCACGTTCTCGGCCTCGAGGCCGCCGACGCCGACGGCGATCACGCCGAGCGCGTCCACGTGCGGCGTGTGGCTGTCGGTGCCAACGCAAGTGTCGGGATAGGCCAAGCCATCCTGCGCGTGGATCACCGGTGACATCTTCTCCAGGTTGATCTGGTGCATGATGCCGTTGCCGGCCGGAATCACGTCGACGTTGTCGAACGCGAGCCGGGTCCACTCGATGAAGTGGAAGCGGTCTTCGTTGCGGCGATCCTCGATGGCGCGGTTCTTCGCGAACGCATCGGGGTCGTAACCGCCGCACTCGACGGCCAGCGAGTGATCGACGATCAACTGCACCGGCACCACCGGGTTCACCTGCGCCGGGTCGCCGCCCTGGTCGGCGATCGCGTCGCGCAAGCCGGCGAGGTCCACCAGCGCCGTCTGGCCGAGGATGTCGTGGCACACCACGCGCGCCGGGAACCACGGGAAATCGCGCTCTCGCTTGCGCTCGACGAGCTGCGTCAGGCACTCGGTGACGATCGCGGGCTCGGCCCGCCGCACGATGTTCTCGGCGTGCACGCGCGCCGTGTAAGGCAGCTTGTCCCATGCGCCGGGCCGGATGGCGTTCACCGCCTCCCGCGCGTCGAAGTAGTCGAGGGAAGTGCCGGGGAGGGGTTTGCGGTGGGCGGTGTTCATGAGAAGGAAAGGGGGTAGTGACCAGGGGGTAGGGGATAGTGGCCGGAGTGCCACGACCAGGGGTCGGCAGGCGGGCAGCGAACAAGCCGGTGTCGCCGGCCTTCCTTCACTACCCCCTGCCCCCTGACCACTACCCCCTCGCAGCGCGTCAGCGCTTCATGATCGGGACGAAGGTGCGATCTTCCGGTCCGGTGTAGTTCGCGCTCGGGCGGATGATCTTGCCGTCGATGCGCTGCTCGATGACGTGCGCGCTCCAGCCGGTGATGCGCGACATCACGAACAGCGGCGTGAACATCGCGGTGGGCACGCCCATCATGTGGTACGACACCGCGCTGAACCAGTCGAGGTTGGGGAACATCTTCTTGATGTCCCACATCACCGACTCGAGGCGCTCGGCGATCTCGTACATCTTCATGTCGCCGGCCTCGGCCGAGAGCTGCCGCGCGACTTCCTTGATCACCTTGTTGCGCGGATCGGAGACCGTGTACACCGGGTGGCCGAACCCGATCACCACTTCCTTGTTGGCCACGCGGGCACGGATGTCGGCCTCGGCCTCGTCCGGCGTCTCGTAACGCTTCTGCACCTCGAACGCGACTTCGTTGGCGCCGCCGTGCTTCGGGCCGCGCAATGCGCCGATCGCGCCGCAGATGCACGAGTACAGGTCGGTGCCGGTGCCCGCGATGACGCGCGCGGTGAACGTCGAGGCGTTGAACTCGTGCTCGGCGTACAGGTTGAGCGACGTGTGCATCGCCTTCACCCACGACTTCGGCGGCGGCGTGCCGTGCAGCATGTGCAGGAAGTGACCGCCGATCGAATCGTCGTCGGTCTCGACGTCGATGCGCTCGCCGGTGTGGCTGTAGCGGTACCAGTACGCGAGCATCGACCCGAGGCTCGCGAGCAGGCGGTCCGCGATGTCGCGCGCACCGGCCACGTTGTGGTCGTCCTTCTCGGGCAGCGTGCAGCCGAGCACCGACACGCCCGTGCGCATCACGTCCATGGGGTGGCTCGCCGCCGGTAGGGTCTCGAGCGCGGCACGCACCGTGCCGGGCAGGCCGCGCATGCGGCGCAGCTTCTGCTTGTAGCCCTTGAGTTCGGCGGCGTTGGGGAGCTTGCCGTGGATCAGCAGGTAGGCCACTTCTTCGAACTCGCAGTTCTCCGCGAGGTCGAGGATGTCGTAACCGCGGTAGTGCAGGTCGTTGCCGCTGCGGCCGACGGTGCACAAGGCGGTGTTGCCGGCGGCGACGCCGGACAGGGCGACGGACTTCTTCGGCTTGAAGCCGGGTGCGGGGGTATCGCTGCTCATCGTGGCTGCCCTTCTCGGTGGAATCCTGGCCTGGCGGGGCGTTACTTGTCGCCGCCCTCGCGCTTGAAGAGATCGTCGAGCTTCTGCTCGTACTCGTGGTAGCCGAGCACGTCGTACAGTTCGGTGCGCGTCTGCATGCGGTCGATGACGCTCTTCTGCGTGCCCTCGTTGCGGATCGCGCCGTAGACGGCCTCGGCCGCCTTCGACATGGCGCGGAACGCGGAGAGCGGATAGAGCACCAGCTGCACGCCGACGCTGCCGAGCTCGGCGACCGTGAACAGCGGGGTCTTGCCGAACTCGGTGATGTTGGCGAGCACCGGCACCTTCACGACGCTGGTGAACTGCGCGTACTCGTCGAGCTTGTTCAAGGCCTCCGCGAAGATCATGTCTGCCCCAGCCTCGACGTAGGCGCACGCGCGGTCGATCGCCGCCTGCTGGCCCTCGACGGCGTGCGCGTCGGTGCGCGCCATGATCACGAAATTCGGGTCGGTGCGGCCGTCCGCAGCGGCCTTGATGCGGTCGACCATCTCCTCGCAGCTCACGAGCGCCTTGCCGGGGCGGTGGCCGCAGCGCTTGGCCTGCACCTGGTCCTCGAGGTGGCAGCCGGCAGCGCCCGACTTGATCAGGTCCGAGATGGTGCGCGAGATGTTGAAGGCGGCGCCCCAGCCGGTGTCGGCGTCCACGAGCAGCGGCAGGTCGCTCGCGGAGGTGATGCGGCGCACGTCCTCGCACACGTCGTTCAGGCTGGTGATGCCGAGGTCCGGCAACCCGAACGAGGCATTGGCCACGCCGGCGCCCGACAGGTAGATGGCGCGGAAACCCGCCCGCTCGGCGAGCAGGGCGCTGAAGGCGTTGACGGTGCCGACCACCTGCAGGGGTCGTTCGTGAGCCAGGGCAGCCCGGAACCGGGCGCCAGCGGAGGTCGGGGCGGTCATTGGATGCCCTTTTTCGCGACGCAACAGGGACTTTGGATGATAGCGCACCGGGCGCGGAGGGAACCCCCTCCATTGGGACTAGGGTCCGCTCCTGGGCTAGACTCGCGCCCCCCTCAGGACCGGCCCGCCATGCTTTCGACGACCAACCTCGCCATCCAGTTCGAAGCCAAGCCGCTTTTCGAGCACGTCTCGGTGAAGTTCGCCGATGGCAACCGCTACGGCCTGATCGGCGCGAACGGCTGTGGCAAGTCGACGCTCATGAAGATCCTAGGCGGCGAACTGGAGCCGAGTGCCGGCGACGTCGTGCTGCAAGCCGGCATGCGCCTCGGCAAGCTCAACCAGAACCAGTTCGCCTACGAGGACGAGCGCGTGCTCGACGTGGTGATGCAGGGCCACGCCGAGATGTGGGCCGCGATGCAGGAGCGCGACCTCATCTATGCGAACCCGGACGCGACGGACGCCGACTACATGCGCGCCGCGGAACTCGAGAGCAAGTTCGCGGAATACGGCGGCTACACCGCCGAGGCCCGCGCCGGCAGCATCCTGATCGACGCCGGCATCGAGGAATGGCGGCACAACCAGACCATGCGCGAGGTGCCGCCCGGCCTCAAGCTGCGCGTGCTGCTCGCGCAGGCGCTGTTCTCGCGGCCCGACGTGCTGCTGCTGGATGAGCCGACCAACAACCTCGACATCCACTCGATCGGCTGGCTCGAGCGGGCACTCAACGACTA
>JAGVUU010000219.1 GCA_019136105.1 Gammaproteobacteria bacterium | reverse complement strand
AGGCTGGGTTGGTCGGGCGTCACCGCTGCGTCGGTGTCCTGGGCCGAGGCGCCGGTGGCCCAGCAGGCGATCAACAGGACGATCGCGAAGGCACGGCGCTGGGTTCGGAGCATTTCGGCGACCCCTGTGGTTGAAGTGCTGCCCGGCAATCGATTCAGCCTCGACGCGCTGCGTCGACCCGAGCCCGAAGTTTCATTACCGTGGCCCAACTGCGCGTGGTGACGCGCCTCCCGGCGTGGCCCAGCAGCGCCCCGCCGATCCGGCTTTTCAGGACTCCCGCCGGGCAATGCAGGAAGGCGGCCACGCTGGTGACGACGAAGCGTTCCGGGGCTCGAGCAAGATCCTGGAGCCGCTGCAGCGCGTGAAGCTCTTGCGCCGCAGCGGCGAAGGCAACGAGGTACCTGGACTGATCTGCCTGCGGTGGAGTGATCGGACTCGCGCCGATGACCGCAGACAACTCCGCCGCCGACTTGACGATGACCAGCGTCGTCACCGCCAGCTCCTTCTCGAGCGCTGTCGCGATCGACGCAGCGTGCCTGCGTGACGAACGGCCGGAACCAGTGAAGACGGCATTGCCGCTGTTGAGCAACGTGCTGACGTCCGTGTAGCCCAGGCCTTCCAACACGGCCTTGAAATCGGCCATCGCGAGGCGGTTGCCTTTGCCGACGTTGACTCCACGAAGGAGGGCGACGAAACGGGGCATTCTGGTGTGACCTGGCGCTGGACCCGAGAGGCGCGCATGCCGAAGCGTGGGCCCGGTACATCATCTCTCACGCGTCGGCTCCGGCGAAGGGTCAGGCGGCCACCTCGACGACTCGGAGACGCTCGGCGGCCGCTACCGACCCAGCGCCACCCGCGCCGCATTCCTGCCGGCCGCACCGCTCACGCCGCCGCCGCCGTGCACGCCGCTGCCGCACAGCAACAACCCGTCCACCGGCGTGCGGTGATCCGACCAGCCAGGCATCGGGCGCATGAACAACGCCTGGTCGAGGATCAGCTGGCCGTGGTTGAGGTCGCCCTCGGTGAGGCCCCACTGCTGCTCGAGGTCGAGCGGCGTGATCGAGCGCACTTCGCGGATGCTGCCCTTCAGGGCCGGCGCGTACGCGGCCAATGTGTCGACGGCACGGGCCTCCAGCGTTGCACGCTCGCTCGCCCAGTCGCCGTGTTTCAGCCGGTACGACGCGAACTGGAAGTGAATGGACACCACCGCACCCGACGCCGTCACCTCGAGATAGGGCGCGCGCGAGATCTCGCCATATTTTGACGCGTCGTAGGCCTGCTCGAGGTACTTGAGCGTGGGCGCGACGACCAGCGTGCCTTCCGGCAGGCCATGATTGCCATCGGTGAGCAGGTGCACCTTCGCGACCGAGCCGCGCATGCGGATCGACTGTGCGTGCCAGACGAACTCGGGCGGCAGCTCCGGCGCGCCCACGAGGCCGAGCAAGGTGTGGCGCGGATCCGCCGCCGACAGCACCTGCTGCGCGAGGACCTGCTCGCCGCTCGCGAGCTGCACGCCGGTGACCCGCTGCTTGTCCACGAGGATCCGCGCGACAAGCGCCGACGTGCGAGCTTCGCCGCCGCTCGCCTTGAGCGCAGCGATCAACGCATGGGTGATCGACGCACCGCCGCTCCGGCTGTGCGCCAGCCCGCCGCGGTTCAGCCAGTTGTGCATCAACGTGTAGCCAGTGCCTGCCGAATACGACCCCAGCGTGACGCCGTGGATGGCAAGTGCCCCGATCGCCGCCTTGAGCGGTTCGGCCTCGAACCAGTCGTCCGTGAACTCCTGCGCTGACATCGACAGGCTGCGGATCACGCGGAACATGTCCTTGCGGCCGAGCCCCCGCAGCTTCAGGAGCAGCGATGCGAGCGGCAGGCCATTCGCGAGGATGGCGCTGCGCTCCATGCGCGGCATCGGCGTTCGGTACACCGCGTCGACCCAACCCGCGGCCGCGTTCATGAAGGCCACGAACTCGGGCCAGCGTGCGGCATCGCGCGACGACAGCTTGCGGATCGCTTCGATCGTGGCGGCATCGTCGCCGCGCGCGGTGAGGCGCAGCGTGCCGCCATCGGGCAGCAACGAGACGTAAGGCGCTTCCGCCGCGACGGCCGGCATCAATCCATGCCGCGCGAGGTCGAGCTCGCGCACGATGTCCGGCCGCAACTGACCGCCCGGATGCAGCGCGGGGGCGTCGAAGCCCGGGCCGAGCATGCCGGCGGCGAGCTGGCCACCAGGAGTGGCGTTCCGTTCGAGCACCAGCACCTTGCGGCCGGCCTTGGCGAGATAGGCGGCCGCCACGAGGCCGTTGTGCCCAGCGCCGACGATGATGACGTCCACGCTGCTCATCGCCAGTCCTTCAGGATCTCGTGCGCGGCGAGCTTGCCGGCCGCGCCCATTACGCCGCCGCCCGGGTGCGCACCCGAGGCACCGAAGTAATACCCCGGCAACGGCGTGCGGAAGTCGGCCCATTGCGGCGCGGGCCGCAGGAAGAACAGCTGATGCAGCAGCAGTTCGCCGTGGAAAATGTTGCCGCCGGTGATGCCGGCGATGCGCTCGATGTCCTTGGGCGTGATCACCTGCTTGCCGACGATGGCGCGGCGGATGTTCGGCGCGTAACGCTCGATCGTGCTGATCACGGCCTCGCCGAACGCTTCGCGCCTGGCATCGTCCCAGCCGCCCTCGATGTCGTACGGCGCGTACTGCACGAAGCAGGACATCACGTGGTGCCCCGGCGGCGCCATGTCGCGGTCGATCATGGAGGGGATGACCATGTCGATGTACGGCTGCTTCGAGAACTGGCCGTACTTCGCCTCGTCATAGGCACGCTCGATGTAGTCGATGCTCGGGCTGATCGAAATGGCGCCGCGGTGCAGCGGCCCCTCGCCCGGCAGGCAGGTGAATTGCGGCAGTTCGGAAAGTGCGATGTTCACCTTGCCCGAGGAACCGCGCACGCGGAAGGTCTGCACGGCGCTCACCAGCTCGTCGGGCAGGTGCTGGCGGCCCACGAACTGCAGGAAGGTGCGCTTCGGGTCGGCGGCCGACATCACC
>JAGVUU010000081.1 GCA_019136105.1 Gammaproteobacteria bacterium | reverse complement strand
AGCCAGCCGAGCTGGTGGCGCGCATGCGCGACTGGCCGGTGTTCGCACAGGCCGCCGACCGGCTGCTCGCGCCGGCCGACCAAGACCCCGCCGCAGGCATTGGAGGAAACGCATGACCGAACACGTGCTCGTCTGGCATCCGAAGGTTCCCGGCGAGGCGCCGGCCACGGCAATCGGCGACGACCAGCTGCGGCTGATCGGCATGCCCACCGGCCTCGTGCGCCCTGTCCGCCAGGCACTCTCGGCCGACCAGCTCACGCCTGCGGCGCGCGAGGTCATGGACGCCATCGTGGCCGATTTGCACAGCCGCGCGACTGGAAAGGACGCGCCCCCGACCCGCTACAACCTCGGGCACCTCGACGAGGCGGGCAAGGCGGCGGTCGCCGACATCCTCGGCGAGGGCGACGTGTGGGCCAAGGTCGGCGTCGGCGACCGGTTCTGGCGCGTGGTCGAATCGGTGATGACCGGCGTGTGGCGCCTCGAGTCGACCGCGGCCGACGGCACGGTCGAGGAGTGCATCGACGTGGGTCCGGTGCCCGGCCCCATCCTGCGGGCCGCGGCCGAGTTGCCGCGCGCCACGATCGACATCCCGCAGCAGATGCCGCCGGGCGTGATGAACGCGCCGTTCCTCCTCGCCGAGCTGCAGGACCGCTCGTCGAAGTACCAGCCGGGCGCGGAGAACCACGTCATCAATTTCACCCTGCTGCCGCTCACCGACGTGGACGCCGAGGTGCTCACCGGGGTGCTCGGCCAGATCCCGCTGGTGATCCGCTCCGGCGGCTACGGCAGCTCGCGCGTGTTCGCCACGGGGCTGCGCCACGTGTGGGCCGTGCAGTACGTGAACGGCATGGGCAGCGTGATCCTCGATACGCTCGAGGTCGGCGGCGTGCCGGTCTCGGTGCTGGCCGCGAAGGAAGACTTCGAGGATTCGGCCGAGCGGCTCGCCGAGATCCTGCAGGCGTTCACCTCATGAGCGAGGTGTTCGAAGGCAGCTACATGGGCGACGGCTCGCGCATCGCCGACGACACGCGCCTCGAGTGCGGCGTCTGCTGGTGGGTGTACGACCCGGCGCTCGGCGACGAGGCGAACCAGATCCCGCCCGGCACGCCGTTCCGCCTGCTGCCCGACACCTGGAACTGCCCGAACTGCTCGACGGACAAGCACAAGTTCATGGTGATCGGCGCGGCGACGCTCTCCGAGGAGGACTCGGTGCAGCGCCTCGCGAATGCCTACCGGCGCGCTGCGCTCAAGGTGAAGGGACTGCCGATCTACAACCCGACGATCGCGGTCGAGGCCATCGGCTTCCGCGAGTACGAGGGCCGCCAGGTCGGCGTGATCGTCACGCCGTGGTTCATGAACCTCACCGTGCTGCCGTCAGAAGCGGACCTGAAGGTGTGGCTCGCCGGTCGCTCGACCATGATCGGGTTCCCATCGGGTGCCTACGAGTTCACCGTGACCGACCTGCAGGACGTGGGCCTGATCGGCACGTGCTCGCTGTTCTCGACCATGCTCGATTTCACCGACCACGAGGCCGCGCAACTCGCGGCGAAGACGGTGGCGGACGCGGTGTTCGAGCCTGAGCAGCCGGCGCCGGCTCCTTCGGTGTCGCGGCGGCAATTGCTGGGCGGTTGATCCACCGTAGCCGGATTGCGCGGGCTACGGCGGGGGCAGGGCCTCCATCGACCGGAGGATCGCGCGGGCGATCTGTTCCCGCTTGGCCAGATCGCCCAATCGGTTGGGCGTATCGATGTTGAGTGCGAAGAACACCGGCCCCGCCGGCCACTCCACCCACCCGACCCACCAGCCCATGCTGCCTTCCCAGCCGGTCTTCGCGCGCAGGATCCATTCGCGCCCGGCCTCGACGATCATGAGGTCCTTGACCAGGCGCTGATGCTCGACCTTGAAGGGCAGCTCGTTCCGGTACAGCCGCTGCAGGAATGCGACCTGCTCGTGCGCCGAGATGGCGAGATTGCCGTCGACCCAGTAGGCGCCCTTGTCCGTCGTCGGGTCAGCGTTGCCATAGTCGATCCGCGTCAGGTAGCGGCGCGCCGCTTCCTCGCCGATCTCGTTCGCGAACCGCTCGTAGACCCACATGGCCGAGTTGCGCATCGCCGAACGCAGGTCCTGGTCGCGATTGTGGCCGGCAAAGTCCCGTTCGACCCCGTCCCACTCGAACACCTCGAACTCGTCACGCACGGCGCCGGCATCCAGTGCAAGCAAGGTGTGTGGAATCTTGTAGGTCGAGGCAGGCGAATATCGCCTGCTTGCTCGCGCCGGGTCGAAGACCCATGCAGGGCGGCTCCCGAGGCGCTCGTCGACCACCACGATCGTCCCCCTGGCGTCGAACTCGTCGAAAAATCTGCCCCAATCCGGACGCTCCTGTGCCGCGCCGGGCAACGGGAAGCAGGCGGTGAGCGTGAGCATCAACAAGAGCAGGAGTCGCATGGCCTTTCCGTCCCGGGATCGTTGCATCTTCATTGCCGGCCCGGCGGGGAAACACCGGGACGGAGCGCGCGACCGAGGATGCGCGCGACTTCCAGCAGCCGGAATCGTGACCACCCGCGCCGCCAGAACAGCTCGCGCTTGTCGCACACCGTGGACATGCTGAAGCGCGCGATCTCGCCGTGCAATGCGGGGTCGGCGCCGAGGGCCCCGCCGCCCGCCAACGCCTCCTCGAGGCGGGCGCGCAGGGCGCGCGCCGCGGCGATGTTCGCAGCCACCTGGCGACCACGCCGTGACGTGATGCGCCCGTAGCGGATCTTCAGTTCGTTCAGTCGTTCCGCAGCATCGTAGGTCGCGTCGACCAGTTCGCGGCGCGTCATCCACTTCGTCTCGTAGTTCAGGATGCGCTCCCAGGTCGGCTGCACCAGCAGCTGCCGGTGCTCCTCGAGTGTGCGCGCGAACAGCCGGTAGCCGAACCGCTCGGGCTGCTCGAAGCCACGGCTGCCCGGGTCGAGGAACGGCCCCATCGGCGAGATGTAGCAGGAAAGGCGCGCGTCGCCGAGCCGGAACAGGTGCTCGCAGTAGTCCACCGTGCCGCGCACCGAGTCGAGTGTCTGGCCCGGCAGGCCGATCATGAAGAACACGTCGAAGCGCTCGCAGCGCAGGCGCAGTGCCTCCGCGATCATCGCCTCCATCTGTCCAGTCGAGTAGTCAGCCTCGCCCTCCTGGGCGTTGCGCACCGCCTGGTCGTGACTCTCCGGGCTGAACTCGATGCTCCAGCGAGGCACGCAACGGTCGATCTCGCGCAGGTACTCGGGTGGTGGAGCCGAGAACAGCTCGAACATGATTTCGTTCGGCAGCCGGGCGGTACGCAGTCGCTGGAGCACTTCGGTCGCGTGTGCCGGCCCCGCCATGCGCAGGTCACCGATCAGCGCGATGGGCCCCTTGGTGAGCCGGGCGAACGCTTCGACGTTGGCGACGAGGCTCGCGGGGCTCCGGTACACCGGACGCTGCCGCTTGGTGAGGTGGGTGCAGGTGGTGTGCGAGCTGCCGCAGGTGACGCACTCGTAGGCGCAACCCTTCACGGTGAAGACGGCCGCGATCGGGTTGCGCCACCAGCCCCGGAACGGCAGCGGACCCTCGAAGTCCCGGTGGCGCACCATCATCTCGATGACCCGGTCGGGCCGGATGTCCACGTAGTCCAGCGTCGTGGGGACGAACGTGTGTGGATTGACGCGGACCTCGCCACTCTTTTTCCAAGTGAGGTTCGGGATGCGGTCGAGCGGCCTGCCGTCGCGCAGCGCGACGAGCAACTCGTGCAGCGGCGGTTCGGTGCTGTCGCCGCGCAGCACGAAGTCGACCTGCGGGTACGTGATCAGCTCCTCGTGGAAATACGACGACGACAGCCCGCCGAAGATGACCGGCACACCGGGATGTACCTCCTTGACGATGCGGGCCACTTCGAGCGCGCCGTGCGCATGCGGCAGCCAGTGCAGGTCGATGCCGACGGCGCGGGGCCGCTGCCGGGCGAGGAATGCGGGCACGTCGAAGCTGCGGCTCTGCATCATGCGCAGCGCGAGATTGACGATGCGCACGTCCAGGCCGTGGTCGTGCAGGTAGCTCGCGATGGTGAGGAAGCCGAGCGGGAACATCTCGAACACGGTGGAGGAGGGCACCATGTCGCTCACCGGGCCGTAGAGGATGGCCCGCTCGCGGAAGTCGTACACGCTCGGCGCGTGCAGGAGCAGCAGGTCGGGTTCGGCGCGGCCTCGCCCCATGTTCGTCAGGCTCCCCGTGTCCGGCCGGGACCCGGCGGCTGCGTGCGGAGCGCTGCGAGGCTCTGCCGCTGCCGTCCCCCGGCGTCGAAATTGTCCGGGTCGAGCCACGCGCGAAATGCGGCGTCGAGTGCCGGCCACTCCTGGTCGATGATCGAGAACCAGGCTGTGTCGCGGTTGCGTCCCTTGTACACGATCGCCTGCCGGAAGATCCCTTCGAAGGTGAAGCCAAGCCGCTCGGCGGCGCGGCGCGAACCGGCGTTGAGCGAGTCGCACTTCCACTCGTAGCGCCGGTATCCCAGCTCGAACGCCTGCTTCATCATGAGGTACATCGCTTCGGTGGCGACCGGCGTCCGCTGCATGAGCGGCGAGAATGCCAGGTGCCCCACCTCGATCACGCCGTTGGCCGGGTCGATCCGCAGGTACGCGCCGGTCCCGACGGCTTGTGCGCGCGCCTTGTCCACGAACGCGAAGAACAGCGGATCCTCGCTCGCGGGGCGCGGCTCGAGCCAGGCGCGATACTCGTCGAAACTCGTGAACGGCCCACTGAAGAGATACGTCCACATGCGGCCGTCGGGGTCGAGTGAATTGGCGTCGTGGAGCTGGCGGGCATGACACTCGACGTCGAGCGGCTCGATGCGGCAGAAACGCCCCTCGAGCACACGGCGCGACGGCCGCGGTGGCGGGAGCCAGCCCGGCAGTTCTGGACCGATCGGCTGGCCGAAACTGTTGACGCGCTGGACCATGCCCGTGCCCTCAGGTCGTGGCGAACTGCAGCGAGGCGAGCCGCGCATAGAGCTCGTTGCCCTGCACGAGCTCGGCGTGCGTGCCTTGCGCGACGATGCGGCCGTGATCCATCACGACGATGCGATCGGCCTCGAGCACCGTCGCGAGCCGGTGCGCGATGACGATGGTCGTGCGTCCCTGCATCAGCTGCTCGAGCGCCGCCTGCACCAGCCGCTCGCTCTCCGCGTCGAGCGCGCTCGTCGCTTCGTCGAGCAGCAGGATGGGCGGGTCGCGCAGGATCGCGCGCGCGATGGCGATGCGCTGGCGCTGGCCGCCCGAGAGGCGCGTGCCGCGCTCGCCAAGGAAGGTGTCGTAGCCCTGCGGCAGGCGACGCAGGAACTCATCCGCGGCCGCGGCGCGTGCAGCGGCTTCGACATCGGCGTCGCTTGCGCCGGGCCGGCCGTAGCGGATGTTCTCGCGGGCGCTGGCCGCGAACAGCACGGTGTCCTGCGGCACGAGCCCGATGCGGCTGCGCACCGCTGCCGGATCGGCCTGCGCGAGATCCACGCCGTCGATCAGGATGCGGCCCGATTCCGGGTCGTAGAAGCGCAGCAGCAGCTGGAACGTGGTGCTCTTGCCGGCACCGGACGGGCCCACGAACGCGACGGTCTCGCCCGGCCGAACGGCGAGGTCGAATCCGTCGAGCGCCTTCGTTTCGGGTCGCGACGGGTAATGGAAGCTCACGTTGTCGAAGCGGATCTCGCCGCGCCCCGGCGACGGCAAGGGCACGGGGGAGGGCGGGGCGACGATGCGCGGCTCGGCATGCTGCAACTCGACCAGTCGCTCCGTGGCGCCTGCGGCGCGCTGCACCTCGCCCCACATCTCGCTGAGTGACGCCGCCGCGACCGCCACGTACACCGCATAGAGCAGGAACTGGCTCAGCTGGCCGCCGGTCATCTCGCCGCGAATCACCGAGTGGGCGCCCACCCACAGCACCAGGGTGATCGCGCCGAAGATCAGCATGGTCGCGATCGCGGTGAGCGTCGAGCGCACCTTGGTGCGCCGCACTGCTGCGGCGAAGGAACCTTCCACCGCTTCGTCGTAACGGCGGCTGTTCAGGTCCTCGAGCGTGAAGGCCTGCACTGTCTGGATGGCGTTCAACGTCTCGTCGGCGAGCCCGCTCGTGTCGGCGATGCGATCCTGCGAGTCGCGCGACAGCCGGCGCACGCGCCGCCCCAGCACGATCAGCGGCACGAGCACCACGGGGATGCCCACCACGATCAGTGCCGTGAGCTTGACGCTCGTGACCGCGAGCATCACCAGGCTGCCGGCCAGCGAGATGGCCGAGCGCAGCGTGATGGAGAGGTTCACGCCCGCAATGGACTGCACCAGCGTGGTGTCCGCCGTGAGCCGCGACAGCACTTCGCCCGTGCGCGTCACCTCGAAGAACGACGGATCCATGCGGATCACGCGGTCGTACACGGCTGAGCGCAGGTCGGCCACGACGCGTTCGCCCAGCCACGTCACCAGGTAGAAGCGCAGTGCGGCAAACACGCCGAACACGGCGGCTGCGGCGAGGAATGCAATGAAATAGCGATTGATGGTGTCGGGGCTGCCGGCCGCCATGCCCTCGTCGATCAGGTAGCGCAGCGCCACCGGCAGCGCCAGCATCGCCGCGGCCGCAACCAGCAGCGCCATCAGGGCGAGTGCCAGGACTCCGCGGTACGGCGCGAGGTACGGCAGCAGGGCGCGCAGCGGCTTGAGCGAGCGGCTCTTGGGGCGGTCGGGTGGGGCTGGGTCGGCCATGGGTGTCCCGGTTCGAAGCATGCACTGTAGCGCACCCCGCGATTGCCGCCGATCCGGGGTCGGCGCATCCTTCGTGCATGAACGCCATCATCCGTGAACTGCGCGAGACCCCGCTCCTTTGGCTGCTGGCGGCCGTGCCGGTGGTCTTTCTCGTCGAGCACCTGGCGCCGGAGAGCCACGTGGCCCTGTTCACGCTCGCGGTGCTGGCCATCGTGCCGCTGGCCGCGCTGCTGAGCCGAGCGACGGAGAGCGTCGCCGCCAAGACCGGCGATGCCTTGGGCGGCCTGCTCAACGCCACGCTCGGCAACCTCACCGAACTGGTCATCGCGCTCACCGCCCTGCGCGCCGGCATGTTCGACCTCGTGAAGGCCTCGATCGCCGGCGCCATCATGACCAACTCCCTGTTCATGCTCGGCATGGCGCTGCTGCTGGGCGGATTGAAGTTCCACGCGCAGGAATTCAACCGGGCCACCGCACGATTCCAGTCGGGGCTGTTGCTGCTCGCGGCGATCGCGTTGCTGGTGCCGTCGATGATCGGCAGTTCCGACCGCCCGGGTGCCGACGCCTTCGCCCTGCAATTGAGCGTCGGCCTCTCCGTCCTGCTGCTGCTGGCCTATGTCCTCGGCTTGGTGTTCTCGCTGGGCACGCACAAGGCGGAGTTCGCGGGGGGCGCGCACGGCGGGGCCGACGAGGAGGAGCACCTCTGGCCCGTCGCGGTTGCCGGCGTGCTACTGGTCGCCGTCACGATCGTGGTGGCGCTGGTGAGCGAGATCTTCGTGGAGTCGGTGCAGTACGCAGCGCTCGAATTCGGCATGACGCCGGCCTTCGTCGGCTTCATCGTGGTGGCGATCGTAGGCGCTGCCGCCGAGATGATGGCGGCCTTCCGGGCGGCCCGGAAGAACCGCCTCGACATGAGCGTGGGCATCGCGCTCGGCAGCTCCGCGCAGATCGCGCTGTTCGTGGCGCCGTTGCTGGTGCTGCTGAGCCTGCTGATCGCGCCGGCGCCGATGGACTTGCGGTTCTGGCCCGGCGCCGTCGTTGCCGTGCTCGTCAGCACCCTCGCGGTGGCGTTCGTGACGAACAGCGGCCGCTCGGCCTGGTACGTGGGCGTGCTGCTGCTGACCGTCTACGCCGTCTTCGCGATCACGCTGTACCTGATGCCGCCCGCGACCGGCTGATCAGTCGCGCCGCCCCGCGGCATACATGCCGACGAAGACGGCGACCACCACGGCCATGTAGAACTGGCCGATCACCGCCTGGACCGCGGCGATCATGCGCGCGGTGTCGCTGCGCGGCAGGATGTCGCCGTAGCCGACCGAACACTGGGTGATCAGGCTGTAATAGACCATGTCGACGTGCAGCAGTTGATGGGTTCGCTCCGAGGCTGGCACCGGCAGGGCGAAGCTCTGTGGATCCCAGCCGAGGATCAGCAAGTAGACCTGCGCGAACGCGAGCGCCACGATCATGTAGGCGACCATCGTGGCGAAGATGCCGTCGATGGTCAGCCGCCGGCTGCGGTAAACGAAGCGCACGATTCCCACCGCGAGCAGCGTGAGCAACGGGAGGATCGAGAAGATCGCGGCGTCACGCGCCACGGCTTCCCACGCTGGCGGCAGCGGCGAGAAGGCGAGTACCGACCCGGCCAGGGCGAGGCCCCACAGGCCGAGCATCACGCTGCGCAGGTTCTTCCACTCTGGATTCGCCTGCAACGTCATCAGTACTGCGTTCAGCAGGACTACGTGCAGCAGCACTTGCAGCAGCCAGCGGTTTTGCAGGTGCGGCGCGAGCAGCATCCACGCCCAGATGAACAGCGTCAGCTGGGTGAACCACCATTGCCGCTGCAGGGCGGGCCGGCCGGTGGTCAACGGAAAATGCCTCGCTCGAGGATGGTGCCGTTGCCGATCGGACGGCCGACCGCGATCCACAGCGCCCACGAATCCGCGCTGGTCGTGGCGATGCCGACCGTGAGTGGCCCGGCCTGTGTGCGTCCGGCGATGTACAACGATCCGCCGTAGATCGTGTCGTCCTCGTCGAAGCTGGGGCTCACGTACTCCTCGAGGCGTCCGAACACCTGGCCGGCCGTCAGTCGCACGCCGGCGTACAGCGCCTGGCCGCGAATCGACATGATGTCCTTGATCTTCCACAGGTAGCTGCCGCTGGCGGTCCAGTAATCCGTCACGCGCAGCTCGCCAAGCTCGAAGCCGGGGAAGCTGCCCGGGCCACCCAGCATGAAGCTGCGGTCGAGCGGCAGGTCGGTGTCGAGGTCGGATCCGCCGGCGAGCGTGACCCAGACCACGTCCTTGCGGACGGGCAGGGCGAGACCGAGGCCCAGTTCGGCGCGCTGCCAATCCAGGTCGCCGCCGAGCGAATCGTCGCTGTACATGTACTCCAGGGCGGCAGCAAGCCCGCGCGTCGGGTTGAACGCCGTGTCGCGGCTGTCGAAGGTCGCGGTCGCAGTCAGGCCAGCGTCGGTGCGTTCGTCCTCCGGCAGCAGCGTCGAGCCCGTCTCGACCTCAGTCTTCCGCTCGGTGTAGAGGTAGCCGATGCGAACCTGCGCGTCGTCGCCCAGGTTGGCGCCCAGGTCGATGTTGGCGCCCAGGTCGCTGAATTTGTAGGTCGCGAGCCGCTCGTTGTCCAGGAACACGTCCTCCCACGAGCGGACGTAGAACGCCCGCGGTTCGACGAAGAACCGCTGCGCGACGTCGAGCGGCTGGTAGAACGCGGTCGAGAGGTTGTTGTAGTAGCCGAGCTGCACCTCGTTGCGCCACTCGGCGCCGAGCGCATTGAGCCAGGTGCGCGTGTGCTTGGCGTAGACCACGAAGCCGAGGTCGCCACCCTCCGAGCCGTACAACCCCAGGTCGAACTTGAGGTAGTTGGGCCCGAAGGTCTTCTCCTTCGGCCACCACTCGAGCGTCGGGTTCGCCGGGTCGCCGGTGAGCGTGTAGGACACCGACTCGAATTCCTGCAGCGCCGACATGCGCCGCGCCTCGTCGCTGATCTTCGCGGTGTCGACGGTGTCGCCGGCTTTCACCTCGGCGCGCGATTCCAGGTACCCGGGGTTGACGCGCTCGAGCCCCATGTACTTCACGTCCGCAAGGCGCGCTTCGATACCCTGGCCGGCCGTGACGGAGTTGCGCCACGCCTGGTACTGCGCGGCGGGCACCGCGAGCGGGGCGAGCCTGTCCGCCATGCCCCGGGCGGCCTTCTCCCCGAGCGGGATCGTGTCCGGCACGCGCTCGAAGTCGGCCGTGGTGATGTCGCCCATGATCACGTCGATGCGGATGTCCCTTTCCGTGAGGCTCTCGAGCTGCAGGTTCTCGTTGGCGACGATCATCACGTCGGTGCTGCGGCCCGCCAGCTGCAGCGCCGTCTTGAGCTTCTCGCGCTTCACCTCTTCCTCGACGAGGTTCACGACGATGACCACGTCTGCGCACAGCCCGCGCGCCACGTCCACGGGGATGTTGCGCACCATGCCGCCGTCGGACAGCACGTACTTCTCGGTTTCGACCGGGGCAAATGCGCCCGGAATCGCCATGCTCGCGCGCATGGCGGTGGCGAGGTCGCCGCTGTCGAGCACCACCATCTGGCCGCTGATCATGTCGGTGGCGACCGCCCGGAAGGGGATCGGCAGCTTGTCGAAATCGGTCTGCGCACGGGCGCGTGCCACGTAGGTTCGCAGCAGGTCCTCGATGCTGCTCGTGTTGACGATGCCGGCCGGCAACTGGACGCGGCCGTCCTTGAGGCCGAGTTCGATGTCGTTGCTGTAGGTGACGCCGGCGCGCTTCTGCTCGATGGTCTGCAGCTCGCGCTTGCCGACCCCGCCCACCACCGACTTCCAGTCGATGCCGGTGACGAAGGCCTCGAGGCCCTTGGCGGGAATACCCGACGCGTAGCCGCCGCCCACGAGCGCGCCCATGCTGGTGCCGGCGATGCAGTCGATGGGCACGTGCATCTCCTCGAGCACCTTCAGAACGCCGACGTGCGCGCCACCCTTGGCGCCGCCGCCGGCGAGCACGAGACCGACGCGTGGACGCTGTGGGGCGGTCGCCGATGCTTCCGGTGCCGCCGTGGTGTCTCCCGTCGCGACCGAACAGGTGAGCAGGCATCCGACGATGGCTGGGATGACGCGCGATGCGGCGAACCCTTCGGGCATGACACTCTCCTCAGGCGGGGACCGGCCTGACGCGGTCGCTAGCTTCCGGCAGCCGCGGGAGGGACGGTGTACGCATAAACCACGGTCTCAGACTACCAATTGCTGCGCCCAAGCCGCGGGATTAGCATGAGGCCAACTCTAAGACACGGCCCATACCGGGGGTTTTGAATATGTGCCATCGAGTTTCAAGCCTTGGCAGCACCGCAACCGGCGCCCACGTGTGCTGGGCGTTCGCTGCAGCACTGCTGATGTCCGCGCCGGCCGCGTGGGCCGGCGAGACGCCGGACGTGCTCAACGATCCTTGGCAGCTCTCGCTCGGGGGGTTCATCGTCGATACCGATACCGAGGTCCGCCTGAACGGCGACACGCAGACCGGCACGGACGTCGACTGGGAAAGCACCTTCGGTAGTGGCGACGTCACACGGTTCCGCATCGATGGCCAGTGGCGCTTCGCGGAGCGGCACAAGGCCCGGTTCATGTGGTTCAGTTCCTCGCGCTCGAAATCGACGACTCTCGAAGAGGACATCGAATGGGGCGATGAGACCTTCCCGGTCAATGCCAAGGTCGATGGTGAGTTCAATTTCGACATCTATGAGCTGGCCTACGAGTACGCTTTCCTCCGCCGCGACAGTTACGAGCTGAGTGGCACCATCGGCCTGCACTACACGGAACTGTCGCTCAGTCTCGAGGCCGAGGCCGCGTCCTCGGGCGGAACGCTCACGGCCGACATCAAGGAGGAGGGGAGCGTCGGGGCGCCGCTGCCGGTGATTGGTGTTCGTGGCCTGTGGCAGCTGCCGCACAATTTCTGGATCGAGGCACAAGCACAGTTCTTCGCGATATCGATCGACGAATACGACGGTAACCTGCAGGACTACAAGGTCATGGCGACCTGGCAGCCGAAGAAGTGGCTGGGCATCGGTCTGGGTTACAACCGTTTTTCGGTGGACGTCGATGTCGACTCCGACAAGTTCGACGGGTCACTCGACTGGACCTACGAAGGTCCGATGCTGACGTATTCGGCCGTCTTCTGAACGATGCGCGACTGCACGACGTTCTACATCGACGGGCAGTGGGTCGCGCCAGCGGAGCCGCGCAGGCTCGATGTGATCAACCCTGCCACCGAGGCGGTGGCAGGGGTCATTTCGCTCGGCAGCAGTGCAGACGTAGATCGTGCCGTCGCCGCCGCGCAACGCGCTTTCGAGAAATACTCACGCGCCACTCGCGCCGAGCGCATGGCGCTACTGCAGTCAGTCATCGACGCCTACAAGCGCCGCATGGACGACATGGCGCTCGCGATCAGCGAGGAGATGGGCGCCCCGCTGGCCAAGGTCGCCAGGCCGCAGCAGGCGCCCTCGGGCCTCGGCCACTTCATGGTGGCGCTCGGCATCCTGAAGGATTTCGAGTTCGAGAAGATGCAGGGCACGACGCAGATCGTGCGTGAGCCCGTGGGCGTGTGCGGCCTCATCACGCCGTGGAACTGGCCGGCGAACCAGATCGCGTGCAAAGTGGCCCCGGCGCTGGCGTGCGGATGCACCATGGTGCTCAAGCCGTCGGAGATCGCCCCGTTCTCGGGGCACGTGATGGCGGAGATCCTGCACGAAGCCGGCGTGCCGCCGGGCGTATTCAATCTCGTGGACGGCGATGGCCCCACCGTCGGTGCCGCGCTGGCCGCGCACCCGGGGATCGACATGGTGTCGTTCACGGGTTCGACGCGCGCCGGCATCCTGGTGGACAAGGCGGCGGCCGACACGGTCAAGAAGGTGTCGCTGGAACTCGGCGGCAAGTCGCCCAACATCATCCTCGACGGGGCGCCGCTCGAGCAGGCCGTGGCGCACGGCGTGCTGGTGATGATGAACAACACCGGCCAGAGCTGTAACGCGCCGTCGCGCATGCTGGTGCCGCGCAAGCACCTCGCCCAGGTCGAGGCGATCGCGGCGGCGGTCGTGGCGAAGATCGTCGTGGGTGACCCGGCCGATCCGCAGACCACCATGGGTCCGCAGTCGAGCGAAGCTCAATGGCGCAAGGTGCAAGGGTTGATCGAGCAGGGGATCCGGGAAGGTGCAAAGCTCGTCTGCGGCGGCCCGGGCCGGCCCGAAGGCATTGCGCGGGGCTTCTACACGCGGCCGACGATCTTCAGCAACGTCACCAACGACATGACCATCGCGCGCGAGGAAATCTTCGGCCCTGTGCTGTGCATACTGCCGTACGACACCGAGGACGAGGCGATCCGCATCGCGAACGACACGCCGTACGGGCTGTCGGCCTACGTGTTCGGTGACACACACGAGCATGCGATGGCGATGGGGTCCCGCATCCGGGCCGGCAACGTGCACATCAACGGCGCAAACCTCGACACCCGCGGCTCGTTCGGCGGCTACAAGCAGTCCGGCCTGGGTCGCGAGTGGGGCGCCTTCGGCTTCGAGGAGTTCCTCGAGGTCAAATCCGTCTTCGGGGCCGGCGGTGGCTGACCCACGCCGCAGCTCGTTCGTCACGCGCCACCTCGACCCGGCGTCGCACATGGGCGAGATCCTGTTCGGCCTGATCATGACCCTCACGTTCACGCTCGCCGCCGGCATCGTGATCGAGGAGGAGGGGCGCGCGGGCGCGCGCGAAATGCTGCTCGGCATCCTCGGCTGCAACCTGGCGTGGGGCATCATCGATGGCGTGCTGTACGTGCTCGGCCAGGTGTTCGAGCGCGGCCGCATCCGGCGCATCGGTTTCCACCTGCGGGGGGCGACGTCGGACGAGGACGCGCGGCGCATGGTCGCGGAGGAGCTCGACGAAGTTCTCGAGCCCATGACCGACGAGCCCGCGCGCCGCAGCCTGTACGACTCCATCGTCGAGCGCGTGCGTCGCGTGCCGGCAGCGCCGAACCCGGTGACGCGCGAAGATGTCCTGGGTGGCCTGGCCGCGGGCTGGGTGGTGTTCGCGTGCAGCTTTCCGGCCGTGCTGCCGTTCCTGTTCCTCGACGACCCGCGATTCGCCCTGCGCGTGTCGAACATGATCCTGATCGGGTTGCTGTTCTACGTCGGCTGGCGTGCGGCGCTGCACACGCTGGTGCGACCGTGGCTCGCCGGGCTCACGTTCATGCTGATCGGCGTGTTGCTGGTCGCGCTCGCGATCCCGCTCGGCGGCTGATCAGGCGCCGCGGCGGCGGAATTCGCTCGGAGTCTTGCCCGTCCAGCGCCGGAATGCCGTGGCGAAGTTCGCCGCGGTCGAGAAGTGCAGCGACTCGGCGATCTGCTGTACCTGCAGCCCGGTATCGCGCAGCAGCTGCCGCGCCACGTCGTCCTTCACCGAATCGACCAGTTCGCCGTACTGCACGCCGCGCCGCTGAAGCTTGCGGTCGAGGGTGCGCCGATGCATGCCGAGCGACGCGGCGACCGCGTCCATCGAGCACTGCCCGAACATGAGCTGCTTGCGCACGAGGCGCCGCACAGTGCCCGGAAAATCCGCATGCAGTTGCAGTTCTTGTGCAGCCACGTCGCCCTCGATCCGTCTTCGAGTCACCGGATCCACCGGCGGCAGCGGCCGATCCAGCCAATGGCGCTCGAAGATCAACGCCGATTCGTCGCTGTCGAACCGCATCGGCGGACGAAAGAACTTCTGGCAGGCCCGGTGGTTGCTGGGGCTGCGGCACGCCAGGGTGACCACCGTCGGCAGCCAGTCGTCGCCACACAGGTCCTGCACGATGTTGAACGCGATGGTGATCGCGCCGAGCTGGATATGCCGTGTGTCGGTCATCCCATGCTCGGCGATCGCGTAGATGAAGCGCGCAAATCCACCCTCACTCACCAGGGCCATCGTCGCGGCACCATCGTGCAGGTTGAAGTGCTCGACGAAGCGGCTGAGCGCTTCGCCGACGGTGTCACTGCAGCAGGCTGCTTCGCCGGCCAGGCCCATCTCCGCGAGGCGGGAGCGCTGACCGATCAGCAGGCCGAAGTCGTCCCGGTTCGAGCTCCGCTCGCACGCAAGCAGCAGCTGCTCCAGCGCCGGGTAGGTGATGAGGTTGTCGGGGCTGTCGAAAATGCCCGCCTGCAGGTGCGCTGCGGCAAGCACTTCCTCGAGGTCCAGGCCGAGGTCGCGGAGCAGTGCTGGCAGGTGCCAGACGGCAGCTATGCGTAACGTCCCCAGCACGTCCTGCGCGAGCGCAGCTCGTACGGGTAAATACCTAGTTTTGTCTCCCAAGTTGCTCATCGGAATTGTCACAAGATCAAACGCCGGCCGCAGGTGCGCAGCATACATTGGACGGCAAGACCAGGCGCAGCGACGCGCCCGACCTGTCGGGCCGATCGCGTCGGCACGCCCTGCGGTCGCCCCAAGGACATCCACAGGGACACCCACATGGACACCCGCAAACTCCCGACATCGCGCGGTTTTCTGGCTGTTGCCGTCGCGGCGGCACTGATGGCAAGCGCCGCCACACGCGCCGAGGACACCGGCCGTTCGTTCGAGATCTACGGCTTCGCCCAGGCGGATTACATCCAGGACCTCGACATACGCCTCG
>JAGVUU010000093.1 GCA_019136105.1 Gammaproteobacteria bacterium | reverse complement strand
ACCGTGCTGCACCTGCCTTCGGAACCGGACCTGCCTGACGCAGTGTTCGTCGAGGACACGGCCATCGTCCTGGACGAGATCGCGGTCGTCACCCGTCCGGGGGCGCCGTCGCGACGCCAGGAGACGGCTTCGACGGCAGCGGCATTGGCCGCCTACAGGCCGCTGGTCCACGTTCGGGCGCCAGCCACGCTGGACGGCGGCGACGTGCTGGCCGCTCAACGCCGGATCTATGTCGGCCTCTCGACGCGCACCAATCGCGCAGCCGTCGAGCAGCTCGCCGCTGCCCTGGCTCCACTCGACTACGAAGTGATCCCGGTCGCGTTCACCGGCTGCCTGCACCTGAAATCCGGCGTCACGCGCGTGGCCGATGGCCTGCTGCTGATCAATCCTGACTGGGTGGACCCGGGCAGCTTCGTCGGTTACCGCGCCCTCCCCGTCGACCCCGCGGAACCGCATGCAGCCAACGCGCTGCCGGTCGGCGGCTCGGTGATCCACCCGGCGCATCACCCGCGCACGCGCGCCCGGCTCGAAGCCGAGGGGCTGCGGGTCGAACCGGTCACGATGACTGAATTGACCAAGGCGGAGGCCGGCGTGACCTGCTGCAGCCTGCTGCTGCAGCAAGCCTGAATCCTCCCCGGACGAAGCGCACAGTCGGCCCGGCTGGACCGGCGCTGCCGGCGGTGACCCCGATCACGCGGCGAGCAGTTGACTTACGGCCCGAATGCGCTCCACACCGCGCACTTCCTGCGGAAACAGCGGAATCTCGACGATCGGCACGCTGCCGTACCGCGCACGCAGCCGCCCGAGGTGCGGTTGCTGCTGGGCGCGCTTCTGCTCGAGGAACGGCGAGTCGGCCACCTGCACCACGTTGTTGACGACCAGCCGCGAGATGCGCAGGCCGTAGCGCGCGAGCTCCTCGACCACGTCGTCGAGCTGCAGCACCGACAGCGCCTCGGGGATCGTCACCATCGAGAACGCCACTTCGCGCCGCAGGAACTGCATGCACGCGTCCGCGAGCTCGCGCCACCGGCCGATGATCTCGATGACCGGTTCCCTGCGCTCGCCCGTGGTGCGCAGGTGCGAGTAGATGCGCGGCGCCGCGCGCAGGTGCTCGGCCAGCAACTGTGGCATGCCGAGCAGGGCGAGCGTCTGGCCGAGCGGCGCCGTGTCCCACACCACGTGCCGGTAACGCGACTCGAGCGCCAGACGCCGGATGTAGTCGACCATGAACTCCTCGTTCAGGCCCGGCAGCACCGCGGTCACGAACTCGACGAATGCCGGATAGTCGATGTCGACGAAGCTCGAGAACACGCCGTACACGTCGCGCCCGAAGCGCTCGTCCCACATCGCGCGCACGTCCTTGAGGCCGAGCTCGGTGAGGTGCAGGCTCGGCGACACTTCACGCTCGCGGTGCTCGCCCTCGATCTCGAAGATGTGCGACAGGGACGGCGTCGGGTCGGTGGAGATCACCAGGCTCGACTCGCCGCGCTCGGCAAGCGCCAGTGCAGTGGCTGCGGAGCACGTCGTCTTGCCGACGCCGCCCTTGCCGAGGAAGACCTGGATGCGCGTGCCGGGCATGAAGGCAATTCTAGCAACTTCATCGGACCCGCCTGGACGGGTGGCGGACCCGTTGGTGCCTGCCACTTGCGGACCCCGCCGGTCGGCGCACAATGCGGCTTTCGAAGCGGGGAGGAAACGTCATGGCTGGGCAACCCTACAAGGCCGGCTGCGTCTGCGGCGCGGTGCAACTCGAAGTCAGCGGTGAACCGGCGGTGCAGGCCTATTGCCACTGCGAATCCTGCCGCACGTGGCTCGGCGCGCCGCTGCACGGGGCCACGCTGTGGCCGACACCCAACGTCAAGGTCGTCAAGGGCGCGGACAATCTCGGCCTCTACAAGAGGACCGAGAACAGCCACCGGCAGTTCTGCAAGAGCTGCGGCTCTCCGGTCATGGTCGGGCATCCTGCGATGGGCCTCACCGACCTGCCGTCCGTTTCGGTGCACGGGCTGCACTTCCAGCCGACCGTGCACGTGAACTACGGCGAGAAAGTGATGTCCGTCCGCGATGGCCTGCCGAAGTTCAAGGATTTTCCCAAGGAGTTCGGTGGCTCGGGCGAGATGTTGCCCGACTAGCGGTGAGGAGCGCGTGAAAGAATTCGTGTGCCGCCGAGCGGACCGGGCCGGGCACTCCGCGTGGCCGATGGCGGCCGCCGCGACGGCGCTGGCCCTGCTGCCGTGTGCGGCATGGGGTGTCGACACGCCGGCAGGCGCCGTGCCTTCGACCCCCGCCGTCGAGGAGGTGGTCGTCGAGTCACCGGAGCCGCGCTACGTCGCGCCGACCACGCGTGACCGGATCGGCCGCATCTGGGCGCCCGTGATGATCAACGGCCAAGGGCCCTACCGGCTCGTACTCGACACCGGTGCGAGCCGGTCTGCGCTGGTCCAGCGCGTGGTGGACGACCTTGGCGTGCCCATCGAGCGTGACGCCGTGCGACTGCGCGGCGTCACCGGCACGGCGATCGCTTCGGCGGTGCGACTCGAGAAGATGGAGTTCGGCGAGCTCGTGGTGCAGAACACACGCGTGCCCATCGTCGCCGACGCGTTCGGTGGCGCCGACGGCGTGCTCGGCGGCGACGGGCTCGAGAACAAGCGCATCACCATCGAGTTCCGCAAGGATCGCATCAGCGTCATGCGCTCACACCGCACCCCTGCCCCGCCGGGTCACGCCGTGGTGCGGTTCAGCTACACGCCGCAGCGTGGCATGCGCGTGCCGGTGCAGGTGGGGCAGGTGAAGGCGATCGGACTGATCGACACCGGCGCCCAGGTGACCGTGGGCAACCTCGCGCTGCGCGAGGCATTGGCCCGCCGGCGCGGCCAGCGCGACCAGTACGACGACGTGGTGATCGGCATCACCGAGGACATCCAGACGGCGGCGCTGGTGCGGATCCCGAGCATCACCGCCGGGCAGATGATCGTGCGCAACGCACCGGTGCGCTTCACCGACCTGCACATCTTCGACCACTGGAAGCTCAGGTCGCAGCCGGCCCTGCTGATCGGCATGGACGTGCT
>JAGVUU010000256.1 GCA_019136105.1 Gammaproteobacteria bacterium | reverse complement strand
TGACGCACGACCTGGGCAAGCGTCGCGAGCGTGGTGGGGCAGATGTCCGGGCACTGCGTGAACCCGAAGAACACGAGCGTCCAGTGACCCTCGAAGAAATCGGGGCCGAGCGGCTTGCCGTCCTGGTCCACGAGGTCGAGTGCCGGCACGGGTCGCGCAGCAGGGAACACGGTTGCGCGCTCGGTCTGCGGCGGCTCCACCCTGGACGGCGCGATCAGGCGGGCAAGAAGCAGCCCGGCCGCAAAGGCTACAATGACGAGGACGACGATCCGCAACGAACGTACGGCCATGGTTGGGCTCGGGAGACTCAGTCAGGGCTGACCAGGTTCGAATTATCCCACATTGACCCCTGAGCACATGCCCGCCCGAACCGACGCGCCGACCGACCTGCCTATCGAGCCGACCGTGGCCGACCTGATCCGTCAGGGCGCTGCGGAGTTCGAGCGTGCCGGGCTCGCCTACGGGCACGGCACCGACAATGCCGTCGACGAAGCGGCCGCGCTGGTTTTCCACGCCCTGGGCCTGGACCACTCGCAGGCGGAGGCGGCGTACGAGGTGCGGCCCGGCGCAGACGGTGTGGCCCTTGTGCGCGCGCTGTTCGCCGAGCGCATTGCGAAGCGCGTGCCCGCCGCCTACCTGATGGGCCGCATGTGGTTCGCGGGCCTCGAGTTCGAGGTGGATCCGCGCGTGATCGTGCCGCGCTCGCCGTTTGCCGAGCTGATCCACGGCCGCTTCGAGCCATGGATCGACCCCGCGCGCGTGCACCGCATCCTCGATATCGGCACGGGATCGGGCTGTATCGCGATCGCCTGCGCCGTAGCATTCCCGGATGCAACCGTGGACGCCGTGGATGTGTCGCCGCAGGCGCTCGAGGTGGCGCGGCGCAACGTCGCCCGTCACGAAGTCGGTGACAGGCTGCGCCTGCACCTCGGCGACGTGTACGCGCCGCTCGGCGATGCGCGCTACGACCTGATCGTTTCGAATCCCCCTTACGTGAGTGACTCGGAGATGCAGGACTTGCCGCCGGAATACCTTCACGAACCCGACCTTGCGCTGCGGGCCGGCGCCGACGGACTCGACGTCGTGCGCCGCATCCTCGGCGGTCTGTCGCAGCACCTCGGGCCGGGTGGCGCCCTGTTCGTCGAGGTGGGGGACAGCGACGTGCGCGTGCAAGAGGCGTTTCCCGAACTGCCGCTCACGTGGCTCGAGTTCGAGCACGGCGGCGGTGGCGTCTTCCTGCTCAGGGCCGACGACCTGAAGAGGACAGCGGATGGCCGGTAACACGTTTGGTCAGCTCTTCACGGTGACGAGCTTCGGCGAAAGCCACGGGCCGGGCCTCGGCTGCGTGGTCGACGGCTGCCCGCCGGGCCTCGCGCTCGACGAGGAGGACATCCAGCGCGACGTGGAGCGCCGCCGTTCGGGCACCTCGCGTTTCACGAGCCAGCGCCGCGAACCCGATCGCGTGCGCATCCTCTCCGGCGTGTTCGAAGGGCGCACCACCGGCACGCCGATCGGACTCGTCGTGATGAACGAGGACCAGCGCTCGTACGACTACGACAAGATCAAGGACCGCTTCCGCCCGGGCCACGCCGACTACACCTACCAGCACAAGTACGGCTTCCGCGACTACCGGGGCGGCGGGCGCTCGTCCGCGCGCGAGACTGTGATGCGCGTTGCGGCCGGCGCGATTGCACGCAAGTACCTGGCCGAGCGGCTCGGAGTGCGGATCCATGGCTACCTCGAGCAGATGGGTGGCATTCGCTGCGAGCCGCGCAACCTCGCCGCGATCGACGACAACCCGTTCTTTTGCCCCGACCCCGACCGCGTGCCGGAACTCGAAGCGCTGGTGAACCAGCTGCGCCGCGACGGTGACTCGATCGGCGCGCGAATCACGGTGGTCGCCACCGGGGTTCCGCCGGGCCTCGGCGAACCGGTGTTCGACCGGCTCGATGCCGACCTCGCGTACGCCATGATGTGCATCAACGCGGTGAAGGCGGTCGAGGTGGGCGACGGATTCCGCGTGGTGGAGCAGCGGGGCTCCGGGCACCGCGACGAACTCACGCCGGCGGGATTCCTGTCGAATCACGCGGGCGGCACGCTCGGTGGGATTTCGTCGGGGCAGGACGTGGTCGTGAGCATGGCGCTCAAGCCAACCTCGAGCATCGTGATTCCGGGCCGGTCGATCGACGTGGCCGGGCAGCCGGTCGAGGTGAGCACCACGGGCCGCCACGATCCGTGCGTGGGCATCCGTGCCGTGCCGATCGCCGAGGCGATGCTGGCGCTGGTGCTGATGGATCACTACCTGCGGCACCGGGCCCAGAATGCCGACGTCCGGTGCACCACTCCGGTGATTCCGGGTTCGATCGGCCGCGGCGGAACCTGAGGCCCGGAAGTGTGCGGCACGTCCCCGCAGGCGGGGACTCCGAAGAGTTAAAAAGCCGGTTGCCTGCTGGCAGGTTGGGCGTGGATGTAGCCCTGCGCTATAGTTATGTTCAATATACAGAAGTCACGTGAACCGGCCGGGATCCCCGCGTCCCGACCCAGCACGTGCGTCCGAGTGTTCCGGGAGTCCCGATGAAGACAGCCGTCCGCCGTGTCCTGCTCATGAGCGCTTTGATGTCCCCGACGGCGCTGTATGCGCTCGGCCTCGGGGAAATCCGCCTCAATTCGGCTTTGAACCAGCCGTTCGATGCCGAGATCGAGCTGGTCTCCGCCGCCCAGGAGGATCTCGCGGCGCTCAGGGCCTCGCTCGCCTCGAGCGACACGTTCCTGCGCTACGGGCTGGACCGGCCGGCGTACCTCTCCGATTTCACGTTCCGCGTGGTGCGCTCCGAAGGCAGGGACGTGCTCAAGGTCACGTCGCCGCGTCCGGTCACCGAGCCGTTCGTGACGCTGCTGGTCGAAGCGAACTGGCCGCGGGGACGGCTGCTGCGCGAATACACCGTGCTGCTCGACCCGCCGGTGTTCGCCCCCACGCCTGCGGAAGCGGAGCCACCGGTGGCGGCCCCGCGCACGTCCGCACCCGCCAGGGCTGCGGCGCCGGTGCGCGCCGAGCCTGCCCCGCCCCCCGCGATGGCGCCCA